>JAQBVH010000778.1 GCA_027623615.1 Planctomycetota bacterium
ACGCGTACTACCTGAAGTACCAGAACCGGCGCGCGGAGTGGACCGAGGCGTTCATGAGCAAGCTCGTGAACTGGAGTGACGTCGGGCGGCGCCTCGAGCGAGCGCGGGGGTAGGCGGCGGACGCCTCACTCCGCGTTGACCATCCAGTCCGCGAACGTGCCCAGGAACGCCCGGAAGGACTCGAGGTGCAGGGCCGGGAACCCGTAGCGCTCCTCGGCGCCCGCGAGCGTCCGGTCGAAGCAGGCGACCCACTCGTCGCGCGCAGCCTGATCGATCTCGAAGGGGAGGTGTCGCTGCCGCAGTCGCGGGGGACCGTACGCCTGGGAGAACAGCGGCGGGCCGCCCAGCAGCTGCACGAAGAACGCCGCCGACCTGCGCGAGGCCGCGGCCATGTCCGCCGGGAACAGCTGACGCACGGAGCTGCGCTCCAGCTCGCCATAGAAGTCCTCCAGCATCTGGAAGACGCCGTCAGCGCCGAGGGCCGCGAGGATGGCCGGCGAGGGACGATCACCGCTCGGCGGCCCGCCCGAGGGGACGTAGACGGGGCGCGTGCGGGGCTGCATGGCGGGATCCTACCCCGCGCGGGAGTTCACTCGCTCGGGAGTGGTGACGCTCACTCCGTCGCCCTCTGCTCGCAAATCTGGATCAGGTTGCCGCAGGTGTCGTCCAGCACCGCCACCACGACCGGGCCCATCTCCGCGGGGGCCTGCACGAAGCGCACGCCCTTAGCGACGAGGCGCTCGTACTCCGCCTGGGCGTCGTCCACCGCGAAGGAGGCGGCGGGGATGCCGTCCTCGACCAGCGCGGCCCTGAACGGGCCGACGGCGGGGTGCGTGCTGGGCTCGAGCAGGAGCTCGGTGCCGTCCGGCTCGCTGGGGGAGACGACCGTCAGCCACCAGACGTCCTCGCCGAAGGGGATCTCGACCTTCTTCTCGAAGCCCAGGACCTCGGTGTAGAAGCGCAGGGCCTTTTGCTGGTCGTCTACGAAGACGCCGGTGATGTTGATTCTCATGCTTGCTCTCCGATCCGCCAGCGCTTCGCGATGGCCTTCAGGGGCTTGCCCACGAACCAGTGGAGCTTCGACCGGCCCTCTCGCTTCCAACGCACCAAGCCCGCCTCCTCCAGCACCTCCAGGTGCTGCGAGATGGCCTGCCGGGTCGAGGTGATGCCGTGCTTCAACGTCAGACGCGAGCAGAGCTCGAAGAGGGATTGACCGCCGCGGTCCACCAGCTCGTCCAGGATGGCCCGACGGGTGGGGTCGGCGATGGCGCGATAGGCGTCCATGCGCTCAGGTTAGGCAAGTGGGGACTTGCGTGACATGGAGGCAGGGTAGGCAAGTGGGGGCTTGCCTGTCAAGCGGAGTATCACTCGGAAAGGGCCTGGCTCCAGACATTGGCGGGACGCGCTGAAGGCGCTCGAGTGCGCGACGACTTGGAGGAGCAGCTCCGGGCCAGACCAGCCGTCCTGGAAGTCGAGGTGAAAGCGCAGCTCACGCTCGACACCTCCGAAGGCGGCCCAGGGTTCGTACGGCCGCGGGTCCGGCGTGGGATAGAGCTGGTTGAGCTGCTCCACCCAGGCCCCGTCGGCCACGTTGCCGCCGGCTTGCGGCGGCCTCGAGGGGTGCTCCTCGTGCTCATCGATCGCCAGCACCGTGGCCCACAGGTGCTTGCAGGGGCCGAGGCGCTCGAAGGCCGGGCAGGTGCAGGTCAGGTCGATGGGGTCGTCGGTCCAGACGCTCGTGATGTAGGCGGACGTGCCGAGGACGATCGCCCGGGTGCAGTCCCCGCTTCGATCCAGGATCGACACCGCGCGATCGCGGTAGTAGCGCTCGCCCCGTTCACGCGAGCGCGCGGAGAACAGGGTCCGGAAGGCCGCGGCGAGGGGGCGGGGAGCAGGCATGTGGCGCGCTGCCATGCTCAGGCCGGCCGCGCCATCGACCTGGTTTCAGGCGACTTGGTTTCAGGCATGGGTCGAGGATAATAGTCTGCGCCATCCGGGCCCGCCGGAGCCAGCCGCCAGATCGACGCCGACTCCTCAGCGGGAGAACTGGAGGGCGCTGACGATGCCGCCGTTCCTGTCCGCGAAGGCCCGCATGGACTCGTACAGCTCGGCGGCGACTCCCGGGTGAGCGGCCGACTCGTCGTACTTCTCGCCGGGATCGCGGTCGAGGTGATGCAGCTCCGGCTTGCCGTCCTCCATCAGGCTCAGCTTCCACGGGCCACGCCGCACCGCGCGCAGGTGGTCGCCGCGGTAGTAGTAGAACGGGTCGCGCTCCCAGCTCTCCTCGCCCGCGAGGCGCGGCAGGAGGTTCGAGCCGTCCAGCTCGCGCTCCGGCAGCGCGGCGCCCGTAGCCGCCGCGATCGTGGGGAACAGGTCCAGCGTCGTCGCGACCTCGCGCACGGTCGCGCCCTCCGCCAGCACGCCTGGCCAACGCACGATCGCCGGCACGCGCATGCCGCCCTCCCAGGTCGTGCCCTTCGCGCCGCGCAAGGGGCCCGTGCTGCCCGTGTGCCAGCGCTCGACGCCGCGCTGCAACATCCGGTCAGGTAGCTCGTGCCACGGACCGTTGTCGCTCGTGAAGATCACGAGGGTGTTCTCGTCGAGGCCGCGCTCGTCGAGGGTGCGCAGGACCTCGCCCACGCTCCAGTCGAGGGCCTCGATCACGTCGCCGTAGAGGCCCGCCTGCGAGCGCCCGCGGAAGTCCTGCGAGGCGCTGATCGGCAGGTGCGGCATGGGGGGCGCGAGGTAGAGGAAGAAC
>JAQBVH010000779.1 GCA_027623615.1 Planctomycetota bacterium
CCACGCCGTCACGGAGACGGACAAGGCCGGCGCCAAGATCTACTCCCTGCGCGGTCCGCTCTTCTTCGGCTCGAGCAAGAGCTTCCTCGAGCTCTTCGACCCGAAAGGAGACCCCCAGGAGGTCATCGTCGAGTTCCAGCACGCGCGCGTCTCCGACCACTCGGCGATCGAGGCGATCGACAACCTCGCCGAGCGCTACCTGTCCCTCGGCAAGAACCTCCACCTGCGGCACCTGAGCCCCGAGTGCCGCAAGCTCCTGCGCAAGGCCGGCGACCTCGTCGAGGTCAACGTGATCGAGGATCCCCGCTATCACGTGGCGACGGATACGCTTGGGTAGCGGGCCGCGCCGCCAGGGAACTGGCGGACCCGTGAACTCCAGCTACCATCCAAGCCTCGCCGTAGGAGGGCGAACAGCATGCAGAGAATCAAGGACTCACTGAGGGCGTTCCTCCGCTGCGAACGGAGGAGCTGGCAGAGGCTCTTCGGCCGCAGGAGCTGCTGATCGGTCCACTAGCGCTTGGCGCTGGCGCCCGTGTCGTGGCGTCCGTTCAAGGCTCGAAGGTCAGGCCCGACATGTGACCGGGATCGGTCCCGCGTGGAGCGTCGGGGCTGAGGGGGAGCTGGCATGCGACCCACGCGTGGCAAGGGCGCGCCAGCACGCGCTGCGCTTCTGAAAGTAGACGTGTCCAAGGGCGACCACGACTACGATCTCAGGCATGAGATTCGCACCTCTGCTCACCCTGATGGCGCTCTCCAGCTCGCCGCTCTTCGCCCAGGTCGCGGTGGGGGAGCTGCTCGTCGCCGACTA
The DNA here is from genome assembly GCA_027623615.1 of Planctomycetota bacterium. Taxonomy (GTDB): domain Bacteria; phylum Planctomycetota; class UBA1135; order UBA1135; genus JALWOP01. The sequence continues at coordinate 809 of JAQBVH010000779.1, forward strand.
CGACTCAATTCGTCACTACCGGACCGACGGCACCGTGGTCCAGACGTTCGCCCTCCCAGGCAACCGCTTCGTGGACGCCCACGTCATGCCGAACGGCGACTGGGTCGCGCTGCGCTCCTCTCCCGAGGACGGGCTCGTCGTGCTCGACCCGACAACGCTGAGCGTGTCGCTCGACCTCGACTTCGACCCCGCCGACTTCCCCGTCGGGTACTTCTCCGACGTCGATGTCCGGCTCGACGGCACGATCCTGGTCGTGCAGCCCGGCGACGCCGTCCTGCCCGGCTTCGTCGCCCGCTTCCGGCGTGACGGCGAGCTGCTCGGGAAGACCTGGTACAACACGGCGAACGTCGACGGAGAGCTGCCGATCGAGGTCGCGGTCGACGAGCAGGACGGCCTGTGGGTCACGCTCTACCGCTTCCCGGACTTCTTCCTGCAGCACTACGACGTGTCGGGGACGCTCCTGTCGGAGGCGCTGACGATCTGGCCCATCGTGGACATCGAGGTCGCGCGCACCGACACCCTGTGGTCCGTGGAAGAGGACGGCTGGGTCCAGAGCTATCCCTACGAGGGAGGGGCCTGGTACCCCTTCGGGAACGGGACCCCCGCGACGATCGCGCCGATGGACGACGGCACGCTGTGGACGGGTTCCATGGGCGCCGCGGAGTTCCGGCGCTTCAGCAAGACCGGGACGCCGCTGGCGACCATCCCCTCGGCGTCGAGCGTGCACTACTCGCTGACGACGCCGCGCCGGGTCCCGATCGGGAACAACTACTGCGTCGCGAACGTCAACTCGACGGGCCAGACCGCGTCGCTGCTGGTTTTCGGTCTCGACGAGGTGATCGAGGCGGAGCTGCACCTGCTTGCGCAGGGCATGCCCTCGAACGAGTTCGGCTACTTCCTGAACTCCCCCGACCAGGTCTTCGTCGCCAACTCGGGCGGCTCGGCCGGCAACCTGTGCCTGGGCGGCGCGATCGGTCGCCACCTTGACCAGGTCGCGAGCGCTGGCGTCGCTGGGTCGATCCATATCGAGGTCGACACGAACGCGCTCCCGCGCCCCGTGGGCGGCGCACACGCCCTCCTCCCAGGCGAGACCTGGTACTTCCAGTGCTGGTACCGCGACGGCGGCACCTCCAACTTCACGGACGCGGCCGGGGTCACGCTGCGGTGATCCGCGAGCGTCGAGTTCCGTGCTCCTTTTCGGTCGCGAAGCAGTTCGCGGACTCGAGCAACCGAGACTGCCCGTCCGGCAGCGGGTGCCTCCATGTTCGGAGCATGTCCAGGCGGCGCCCCCCTCGGCCCACGGCGTAGGATCGGGGCCCATGCTCCTCGGTCGATCCCTCCTGCTCCTTCTGACGCTGTCCGGTCTCGCCGGAGCCCAGTCCGACTACGGCTTGTTCTTCGGACGCGGCGGGACCGTGCGCGTCGCGGCAGCGAGGCTCCCCCTTGGGCTCGAAGCCCTGACGGTCGAGTGCTGGATCCGCGCGACGACCAAGGTACGCAAGCCGGTGGACCTGGTCGCGCAGTGGTCGGAGGAGAAGGGCACGCAGGACGCAGGCTCCTTTCGCCTCACCCTGACCGGGGGCGATCGCGTGGGCTTCTGGCTGCGCAGCGCTACCGACGAGGTGGCGAAGGTGTCGGCCGCCGGCAAGTGGACCGTCGGTGAATGGGTGCATCTGGCCGCGACGTGGGATGGTGACGCGCTCGCGCTCCTCGTCAACGGTCGCGAGATCGCTCGGGAGGAGACGCCTGGCTTCGGCGCGCTTGCGGAGTCCGCCCTGCCCCTCGTGCTCGGGCCCGACGCCGACGGGTCGCGCCGGCCGGCGCGCTTCGAGGGGTTCCTGGGCGGCGTGGACCTCTGGAGCACGGCGCGCTCGCCCGTCCAGGTGCAGGGCAGCTTCGAGGGCGCGCCGCTCGAGGACGACTCCGGGCTCTTCGCCAGCTACGACCTG
>JAQBVH010000780.1 GCA_027623615.1 Planctomycetota bacterium
GGTCAGTGAGGTGGAGATATCCGTCACGACCCCAGTGTGGCACTCGCACCCCGATCCACGCCAGTGGACAGTCGCAGCCGGCGTCATCCTGGGCCCTCGCTCCCGCAAATGGACCCCGAACCTGCGCCAGGGCTCCCCAGGTCGGCCGGGTTCGACCCAGGGCTGGGCTGAGGCCATACTCGGGCGTCTCGGGCCTCCGCAGTGGCGGCCCGAGGAACCCAGTCCACCGAGGAGCCACCATGGTTGGCAGAAGCGGCGCCCTGATCGGGTTCGCCTTGTTCCTGCTCCCCGCATGCTCGACCTGCCGCGAGCGGCGCGAGAGCGCTGCGCCACAGGTCCCGGAAGCAATCGTCCGAGAGCCGGCGGTCCTGGAGGCGGCGCGGCCCGCCTGGAACCGCAGCGGCGGCGAGGTCCGCCGCATGCCCGGCGGCTTCGAGGTCGACTTGACGCTCACGCTCAGGACACCCGACCAGGGCATCGTCCTGGTCTGGGCCGGCGACTTCGAGGGTCGGCCCGCCAGGAACCACCCCACGGCCTTCGACTCCGGGGCACCAGTTGGTTTCCCGTGGCGACCAGGCACACAGCTGTGGGTCCCCGCTGGTGCCATCGGGGACGGCACGCTCGACCTCTACGTGGTCGTCATCACCGCGACCGAACCCGGGTGGTACGAGGTGTGCGCGGACCGCGCCGAGATCGCTCTGGCCACGGACGCCGCCCGCATCCCGTTCGACCTCGATCCGAGACCGATGCGCTGGGAGGACCTGCGCGCTCCCGTCGTGAGCGCGCCACCGATTCCCGAGGCTCAGTGAACGATCGACGGATCGCCGGGTCGAAATCCCATCGCCTTCGGTAGACCGACCGCTGGGTGCGCCTAGACTGTTGCGCGCAGCCCCTGACTGCTCCTTTCCATCCATGGCCCTCGACGACAAGAGTTCCGGCTCCGACCGCCGCCTCCCCGCCAACACGCGGATCGCGGTCGTCGTTTCCGAGTACCACCGCGACTTGACCGGGGCCATGCTCGAGTCCGCACGCGCGACGTTGGTCGCAGCGGGTCTCGACGAGCGAGACTTCGAGGTCGCCTGGGTGCCGGGCGCCTTCGAACTGCCGATCGTCGCTCAGCGCTTCGCGGAGCGGGACGATATCGATGCGGTGCTCACCTTCGGCTTGGTGCTGACGGGCGAGACGACCCACGACCGTTGGGTTTCCCAGGGCACGACTCTCGGCATCACCCAGGCATCGCTCCAAGCGCGCACCCCGATTCTGTTCGGCGTTCTGACCTGTCAGACCCTCGAGCAGGCCCGCGACCGTGCCCTCCCCGCCGACCAGGGCGGACGTCATGACAAGGGGCGCGAGGTCGCGCGCGCCGCTGTGGGGGTCCTGGCCGCCCTCGAACTTGCTGCGGGCGCTGCCCGCGAGGGAGAGGTGCGATGAAGAACCGAACAAGGGCTCGGGAGCTGGCGCTGCAGTTCCTCTATCAGCTGGACCTCATGGGTGAGGGCGCGCTCGAGGGGTTGTCCGCCTTCCTCCGTCAGGAGGAGAAGGACGCCCAGACCTGCAAGTTCGCCCGACGGATCATCGAGGGCACCCACGAGCACCGCGTGACGATCGACGCTGCGATCCAGCGCGTGGCTCAGAACTGGCAGATCTCGCGCATGGCGGTCATCGACCGCAACGTGCTGCGGCTCGCCACCTACGAGCTGACGCACTGCGACGACATCCCACCGAAGGTGGCGATCAACGAGGCGATCGAGCTGGGCAAGCGCTACTCGACCGCGAACTCCGGCGCCTTCATCAACGGCATCCTCGACAAGATCAAGAACACGAACGCTGCCGCCGCTGGCGGCGAGGGCTGAGACGATGGGACTCTTCTCGCGCCTCAAGGATCGGCTGACCAAGACGCGCACCGCCCTGTCGGATGGACTCTCGTCCCTGTTCCGCGGCGGCCGAGCGATCGACCAGGCTCTGCTCGACGAGCTCGAGGAGCTGCTCTACACCTCCGACCTCGGCCCCCTCGCCACCGAGCTGGTCCAGGAGGTGACGCGCCTTCACAAGCGCGGCGAGCTCAAGGGTGAGGAGGACGTGCGCGCCGCCCTGCGCAGCACCCTGCTCGAGGCCCTGCAGCAGGAGGGCGGCGAGATCGACCTGGACGCTCACAGCCCCACCGTCATCCTCGTCGTGGGGGTCAACGGCTCGGGCAAGACGACCTCGATCGCCAAGCTCGCCCACCGCTTCCAGTCCAAGGGCAAGCAGGTCCTGCTCGGCGCCGGCGACACCTTCCGCGCCGCCGCCGCAGACCAGCTCCAGATCTGGGCCGAGCGCAACGGCGCCGACATCGTGCGCCAGAAGACCGACGGCGCAGATCCGGCGGCCGTGGCCTTCGACGCGGTCAGCGCCGGAATCTCGCGCGGCAGCGACGTGATCATCATCGACACCGCCGGGCGGCTGCACACCCAGCGCAACCTGATGGACGAGCTCAACAAGGTGCGTCGGGTGATCGGCAAGAAGTTGGAGGGGGCCCCCCACCAGACCTGGCTGGTCATCGACGGCACGAACGGCCAGAACGCGGTCGAGCAGGCCAAGCAGTTCACCGCAGCGGTCGAGGTCAGCGGGCTGATCGTGGCCAAGCTCGACGGCACTGCCCGTGGCGGGGCGGTCTTCGGCATCCACAAGGCCCTGGGCCTGCCGGTGCGTTACATCGGCACGGGCGAGCAACTCGAGCTGCTGGAGGTCTTCGAACCCGAGGCCTTCGTCGACG
>JAQBVH010000781.1 GCA_027623615.1 Planctomycetota bacterium
TGAGCACGCCATCGGTCACGCGCGCCCTGCCGCGCGGCACCGCCGCGACGGCGAGCAACAACCCGAGCATGCTGTTCGGGAGGGTCCACAGACGCCAGAGCCAGACCATGGCGCGCATCCTATCGGCCCCCGACCAGCCGCCACCCGCGGTCCTGCGCCCCCTGTCATCCTGACAGGCCGCCAGAGAGGCGCCGACACCCCCTGCCACTGTGGCAGCAGGAGAACGGCTGGACCCGGCCGCGCGCGGCCGGGCGGGAGGGTTCAAGTCCTTTCCAGGTCAGCACTTGCGTGGGCACAATCCACCGCAGGCCCCGAGGCACAGGGTTTGCTTTCCCATGGGCTCAACCGGCCTCCGCGCCGGCCCTCTTCCATGGCCCACGACCGCCGCCGCATCCTCATCGCAGACGACGACTCCGAGATCCGTCTCGGGGCCGCCGAGCTGCTCGACTCCCTGGGGCACGTCCTCCAGGCGGGCGACGGTGAGGAAGCGTTGGAGGTGGTCCGCAACAGCCGGAACCCCTTCCACCTGGCCCTCCTCGACCTGCAGATGCCCCGTCGCGGCGGCTACGAGGTCTTCGGAGTCCTGCGCGAGGAGTACCCGGACCTGCCCTGCATCCTCTGGTCGGGTGACGCGACCGAGCATCTGGCGAGCAACATGGTGCGCGCCGGGGCGATGGCCTTCCTGCACAAACCAGTGCCCCCCGAGGAGCTCCGCGGCCACGTCCGCCGTGTCCTCACCGAGCGCTGGGGCGACCCCCTCTAGTTACCGACCGCCACCTGCGCGGCGGTTCCCCAGATCCCGATCCCCTCTCAAGCGGAAGAATCGAACCAAGATGGCCACGAAGACCAAAGCCAAGAAAGTCGCCGTTCGTCCCCTCGCGGACCGCGTCCTCATCCAGCGCGTCGAGGCGGAAGCCAAGACCTCCGGCGGCATCCTGCTTCCCGAGTCCGCCAAGGAGAAGCCCAAGGAAGGGATCATCATCTCCCTCGGTGACGGCAAGACCCTCGACGACGGCAAGAAGAGCACCTTCTCCGTCTCGGTCGGCGACCGCGTCCTCTTCACCTCGTACGCAGGCACGGACGTCAAGTACAGCGGCGAGGACTACATCATCATGCGTGAGGACGACATCCTCGCCATCATCGGCTGAGCCGAGCGAAACGACCTTAGCTATATGACCGCCAAACAGATCAGCTACGACTCCGCCGCGCGGGATCACATCCGCGCAGGCGTGCAGAAACTCGCCCGAGCCGTGAAGGTCACGCTCGGCCCCCGCGGCCGCAACGTGATCATCGAGAAGGCCTTCGGCTCTCCCACCGTCACCAAGGACGGCGTCACGGTAGCCAAGGAGATCGAACTCGAGGACGCCTACGAGAACATGGGCGCCCAGCTCGTGAAGCAGGTTGCTCAGAAGACCAACGACGCCGCCGGTGACGGGACGACCACCGCTACCGTGATGGCCGAGGCCATCTTCCTCGAGGGCCTCAAGAACGTGACCGCCGGCGCCAGCCCGGTCGCGCTCAAGCGCGGTATCGACCTCGCGGTGCAGGCCTGCGTCGATCACCTCGAGAAGCTCTCGACACCGATCAAGGGCTCCCACGAGACCGCGCAAGTCGCCTCGATCGCGGCCAACAACGACCTCGAGATCGGGGAGAAGATCGCGGAAGCGATGGAGCAGGTCGGCAAGGACGGCGTGATCACCGTGGAAGAGGGCAGCACCCTCGACACCGAGATCGACCTCGTCGAAGGCATGCAGTTCGACAAGGGCTACCTGTCACCGCACTTCATCACCTCGATGGAGACGATGGAGGCGGTCTACGAGGACTGCGTCGTGCTCGTCCACGAGAAGAAGATCTCGAGCGTCAAGGACCTGATCCCGCTGCTCGAGCAGGTCGCCCAGGGCGGCCGCCCGATCCTGATCCTCGCTGAGGACATCGAGGGCGAAGCCCTGACGACCCTCGTCGTCAACCGCCTGCGCGGCGCCTTCCCCTGCGTGGCCGTCAAGGCCCCGGGCTTCGGCGACCGTCGCAAGGCCATGATGCAGGACATCGCCATCCTGACCGGCGGCACCGCCGTGATGGAAGACACCGGCCAGAGCCTCGAGGGTCTGACCCTCAAGGACCTGGGTAGCGCCAAGAAGGTCATCGTCTCCAAGGACACGACGACCATCATCGAAGGCGGCGGCAGCAAGGCCGCGATCAAGGGCCGCATCGAGCAGATCCGGGCCGAGATCGAAGGCACCAAGTCGGACTACGACCGCGAGAAGCTCCAGGAGCGCCTCGCCAAGCTGTCCGGCGGCGTCGCCCAGATCAACGTGGGCGCCGCGACCGAGTCCGAGATGAAGGAGAAGAAGGCCCGTGTCGAGGACGCCCTCCACGCGACCCGGGCGGCCGTCGAAGAGGGCATCGTGCCCGGCGGCGGCGTGGCCCTGCTCTCCTGCATCGCTCCGGTCGAGAAGCTCGACCTGACCGGTGACGAGCGGGTCGGCGCAATGATCGTGCGCCGCGCCCTCGAAGCTCCCCTGCGCCAGATCGCCGCAAACTGCGGCAAGGACGGGGCCGTCGTCGTTCAGAACGTGCTGAACAACAAGACGAAGAACTACGGCTACAACGCCGCCACCGACACCTACGAGGACCTGGTCAAGTCCGGCGTGATCGACCCCAAGAAGGTCGTCCGCTCGGGCCTGCAGAACGCGGCTTCGGTCGCCAGCCTGCTCTTGACCACCGACGCCCTGGTCTCCGACCTTCCCG
>JAQBVH010000782.1 GCA_027623615.1 Planctomycetota bacterium
CCTCGACATCGACCCACGCAACGGTGAGATCGTCGAGGCGCTGGAGGAGCTCGCAGGCGGGCCTCTCCCTCAGACGCTCACCGCATGGTCGGGCCGGGGCGACGGTGGCCGGCACTTCTACTTCCTCCGCCCGGTCGGACCGTTCGCGAGTACCAGGCTCCCCGCGGGCATCGACCTCAAAGTCAACGGCTACTGCATCCTCCCGCCGAGCATCCACCCCGCGAGCGGACAGCCGTACCGCTGGGACGTGCGCCCACCCGCCCCACTCCCGCTGGCGCTCCTGGCCGCGCTCCGGCCCCACCCCGTGCACCGAGGCACCGTCACCGTCCCGCAAGGGCACGGTGAGCCCCTCGTGCGCCTGGTGCTGGGACTGACCGAAGGGCAGCGCAACCGCGGGCTTTACTGGGCCGCGTGTCGCGCCGCCGGCGACGGCCTCCTCACGGACATCCGTGATGACCTCGTGCGCGCCGCGCTGTCGATCGGCCTCTCGGAGCACGAGGCCCAGCGCACCATCGACTCGGCGTCCCGGCAGGTGACGCGATGACCCTCGAGACGCCGGTCGTGCCGGACCAGGGTGACGAGCGCCTCGATGCGAACCTCGACCCGGACGTCGCCCGCGAGTTGCACCGGCTGCAGGTGCAGGACGACGCGCGACGCATTCACGCAGCCGTGCGGCGCGCGAAGGTCGACCCGCCTGAGGTACTGACCCTCGCCGAGCGCCTAGCGCGGCCCGCAGAGCCGATCCTCTACCGGATCGGTCCCGCGTGGTGCTCGGCGCGCAGCGGAAGGCCGGCAAGACCACGCTCGTTGACAACCTCGTGCGCTCGCTGGCCGACGGAGGGCGATTCCTCGGCGTCGCCGAGGTTGTACCGGTCAACGGTCGCGTCGCGATCATCGACTTCGAGATGAGTGCGGCGATGCTCGACCGCTGGCTCGCCGACCAGGGCATCGAAGACCAGGACCGCGTCGTCGTGATTCCGCTCCGAGGTCGCGCTGCGACCTTCGACCTGCGCGACGAGGCCGTCCTCGAGGAGTGGGCGACCATCCTCCGCGACTATCGAGTCGAGTACTTGATCCTCGACTGCCTGCGGCCCTGGATGGACGCCCTCGGCCTCGACGAGAACCGCGAGGCGGGCATCCTCCTCACGGCCCTCGACACCCTCCTCGCCCACGCCGGCATCCCCGACGCGCTTGTCGTGCAGCACATGGGGCACGAGCACGAGCGGACCCGTGGGGACTCCCGGATCAGGGACTGGCCGGAGGTCGAGTGGCGCCTGGTGCGCGAGAGCGACGACGACGCCTCACCGCGCTACATCAGCGCCTACGGCCGCGACGTCGACCACGGCGAGACCAAACTCCACTTCGACCCCGCGACACGGCGCCTGACGCTCGCTGAGGGCTCCCGCAAGGATGCGGCGGGCATCGAAGCCCTGGACGCGGTTGTTGACGTCCTCAGCGACGCCCCACTGACCGGTCGAGCCGTCGAGCGCGCACTCGCGGAAAGCAACTTCGACCGTGGCGCGATCCGGGCTGCGTTGAAGATCGCGACGCGCGACGGACTGCTCACGACCCAGCCACGCAAGGCCCGAGGTGGAGGCACGGAGTACGTCATCAGCGACCAAGTGCGCCAAGTGCGCGGAACTGCGCGCGCGCGCTCTGGAAGTGCGCCAAGCGCGTCTATAGGACGCGCACTTCTTACCTCGCCTGCCGAGGCGAAGTGCGCCGAGGGAGAGGCCGACCAGCTTCGCCTCGAAGTCCTGGAGATCGCGGACCGTGCAGGATGGCCGGCCGTCGAGTACGCGCCAGGACACACCACCGTCCCCGGCGCCGAGGCGTGGGTGAAGTTCACCCAGCGTTCAGCCGTTGACCGCCTCTGCGCGGTGCGAGAGGCGCTGCTCCCATGACACATCTGACACCCCCCGCGGTGCGCGTGCAGCGCTGCCCTCGCGCTAGCTGCCGGCGCGTGCTCCTGGGGAGCGAGCGCCAGTGCCACCTGTGCTCACGCTCGCCGGTCGACGTGGCGGCTCCGTGCGCGACGGGAACCTTTCGTGGGTGCCCCGGCCGGAACGCAGATCGCGTGCTGGCCGCGCGATGTCGGGCCAGGAGCGCCCTCTAAAACCTCGCTTTCCGTACGGATCGGGAGGTCGCGAAAATGGCGCTGAACGACCCTCCCACGAAGGACGCAAGAGTGGGGCCTGCCCCCATTCACGGCGGGTCTCGTTATCAAACCCTGCGGATGTCGAGGAGAGCGCGGAGTGAGTACTGGGAGAAGCGGCGTACCGTCATCAAACGGTGGTGACGGTCGGGATTCACGCGGACAGTTCGCGAAGGGGAATGCCGGTGGACCAGGCAATCCGTATGCGCGACGCGTAGCCGCCTTCCGGACTGCGCTCACTGAGGCCGTCGGGGAAGAGGGCCTCGCGCAGGTAGCTGAGGCCATGGTTGCGAAGGCCCGTTCGGGGGACGTGGCAGCGGCGAGGCTCGTCTTGAGCTACGTCGTCGGTCGGCCGACCGATGCTCCCGATCCTGACCGCCTGGACGAGCAGGAGCTTCGATTGCTCAAAGCGGCTCCGAGCGTGCTAGACCTCGCCATCCTGCCTCCGCGGATCTCGATGGAATCGCTCCGCGGCGAAGACGTGTAGACCAACCGTGGGCCGGCGCTCCAGTCGTCGATCCGTGCGGCACGGGCGTGACGGGCGTGACGGGCGGTGCAGATGTGGTCGGCTGCAATATTGGTGGAGTACTCTC
>JAQBVH010000783.1 GCA_027623615.1 Planctomycetota bacterium
TGACGATGTCCATCAGGACCTTCTCCACCTTCGCGATGTCGTCGTCGTAGCTGACGCCGAAGACGAAGTCGACCCGGCGGGTGGCCTGGGCGGTGACGTTGGTGATCACGCCTCCCCAGATCGCGCCGTTGGGGACGATCTTCACCTGGTTGTCCGGGGTCAACAGCGTGGTCGAGGTCAGGTTCATCGACGTGACCTTGCCGGTCTCGCCGCCGGCGGTGACCACATGGCCCACGTCGTAGGGACGGTAGATGAGGATCATCACACCCGAAGCGAAGTGGCCCATCGTGTCCTGCAGGGCGAAGCCGATCACGAAGCCGACGACGCCGAAGGCGGCCAGGAACGGCCCGATCGGGATGCCAACCGCGGCCATCCCGAACAGGACCCCGAGGAACACGATGATGTTGCGCGCCGTATTGACCGCGAAGTCCTTGAGCAGGTCGGAGAGCTTGAGCTTCGGCGCGTTGACCGCCTTACGAACGATCCCGCCGACCATCCGGCCGATGAGGCGCGCGATCAGGAAGATGACGAGGAAGAGGGCCAGCTTGCCGCCGAGGGCGGCGCCGTCGGTCATTGCCCAGTCCTTGATCGTTCCCCAGGGGTCGTCCATCAGCTTCTGGAAACCGGCCTCGGCTTTGGCGGTGACCTCGTCGATGGCGCTCGGCTTCTCCTCCTCGGGGGTGGCTGTCTCCTCGGGCGGGTCCTGAAGCGTGATCGCGGGCACGACGGCGTGGGACGGGAGCGCGGCCGGGGCGGGGTCGGCCAGGCCGAGCAGGAGTGGGAGGAGGAGCAGCAGGTTTCGACGGAGCATGGTGCCGGAGGGGGGGCTGGAGAAACGTGAGACACGACGTCACCCGTGCAGGGTGGCGTCGTGCCTGGGGATCGTGCCATCACTCGCAGCGTGGATCCAGCCGATGCTGGGCGACGCGCGGGATTAGGGATGCCGCTACTTCTTGAGCAGGTCGCGGATCTCCGCCAGCAGGACTTGCTCCTGGGGCGGTTCGGCGGGGGCGGCGGGGGCCTCCTCCTCGTTGCGCTTCAGCTTGTTGAGACCCTTGATCATCATGAAGATGGCGAAGGCGATGATGACGAAGTCGATGACGGTCTGGATGAAGGAGCCGTAGGCGATGTAGGGAGCGCCCGCCTCCTTGGCCGCTGCCAGGGTGTCGTAGGTCTTGCTGTCCAGCGCGAAGAACAAGTCACTGAAGTTCGTCCCGCCCATGAGCATGCCGATGGGCGGCATGATGATGTCGTTGACGACGGATGAGACGATCTTGCCGAAGGCGGCGCCAATGATGATGCCGACGGCCATGTCGACGGCGTTGCCCTTGACGGCAAAGTCCTTGAATTCCTTGATGATGCCCATTGGGGGGGTCCTTGGCTCGGGGAAGGCCCTAAAGGACGGGCCGCTGTGCTCGGGGCAGGCGGTCGAATGTTGGCCACTCGATTCACGCAACGCTCCATGTCCGGCGCACGAAAACGTCGCCGACTCATGGGAATTGGATGGGAAACCCCATCGCGCTGCCACGTCCACAGCCTGACAAACCTGAGAGAATGGGGGCCGCGGGCCCCCGAAAGACAATGACAGTTCGTTCAGCTTCCCTGTATCGAAGCCGGAACCCGTCGAAAGTCAGCGCTCTAGCCGGACGAAAACTGACCCGTTCCAGCTGATCTCGCCCGCCGCGACCTGTGCCCGGTAGGTCGAGATGCTGCTTCGATCGGCCTCGTCCAAGGTGAGGCCGGTGCTCGACCGCGCCAGGTCCTCATCCAGGTTCTCGAGCCCCATCGCGCCCGGCCGGCGGACCGTCTCGTGCGCGACCTCTGCACCCTGCGGCAGCAGTTCGCGGATGGCATCGACATCGAACACGTCGGCATGGAACATCCCCCGCCGACGGTCGAGCCTCTTCAGGAAACGATCGAGGGACGCCGCAACGCGCTGACCGGGATCGGTGAGGTCGAACCAGGGCTCCGCGACCAGGAGCCCCCGGCTGGCGACGCGCCAGGCCTCGGCAAACGAGCCGTGGGGCTCCTCGAGATGATGGGGGACGTGTCGCAGCGTGACCCATTCGAACTGCCCGTCTTCGAACGGCAGGCTCGTCGCGTCGGCCCGTGAGAGGAAGGGTTGGGCCTGGGGGAGCGCTGCCTCGAGGCTGGCGGCCTCGGGCTCCACACCCCAGGCCTCGACCCCTGCCGCGCGGCAAGTCGCGACGAGCTGACCGTGTCCGGCACCCAGGTCCAGCACCGAGGCGGGGGAGAGGGCGAGCAGGCGCTCGATGAAGCGATCTCGTAGCCAGTCGGTGTTTCCCTGCATACCTGTCAAGTAATATACCTAGAAGTATACTGTAGAGAGGGGGGACTGTCAGAACTGGAAGTAGACGAAGGGGATCGCCGCGTCGGTGACCGCGAAGAGTTCGAGGACGACCAGCGCGCCCGCGAGGAAGGCTGCCCGCATCCCGAGTGAGGCATGCACCACGCGCGTGCTCCAGCGGTAGCGCTCCTCGAGGACCGCCCCCAGGATCGCGAATCCGATCAGGAAGTGGTGACCCGATTCGAGCAGGGACTCGCCGCCGGGCGCGAACAGACCTGAGAAGGTGCTCCACGCACCCTCGAACCCCTGCGCCCGGAACGGGATCCAGCCGAGGAACACGAGCGCCACGGTCAACGGCGTCGCCAGGACACCCAGCAGCGTGCCGAGCACGGGCACGCGCCGGCAGCGCTCGAGCGGCGCGCGCAGCGCGCGGTG
>JAQBVH010000784.1 GCA_027623615.1 Planctomycetota bacterium
GTGCGCGTCCCCGGTTCGCTGGGACTGTGGAAGTACCAGCGCCGAATGATGTAGCCGGGGTCGACGGCGACGGCCTGGAAGCCGCGCAGTCGCTTGGACATGGCGTACTTCTGGGGCACGTTGTACATGAACATGTACGGCATGATGTTGTTGTAGATGTGGTCGTGCATCTCGTGCCAGATCTTCTGGCGCGCCTCGAAGTCCAGCTCACGCTGGCCGCGGGCGATCAACTCGTCCACCTTGGGGTCCATCACGCCTGAGTTGTTCGAGGACTCCTTGTCGTACTCGCCCCACTTGGAGTGCCACAGCTGCTCCGGGTCACTCTCGAGCTCCGGCACCCAGGCCAGGTTGGCCAGGTCGAACTGACGGGTCTTGAGCTTCTCGAGGAACGTCGCCCACTCCATCTGGACGATGTTGATCTTGATGTTGAGCTCGGAGAGTGCGTCCTGAATGGCGAGGCCGTTCTTGCGGGAGGCGTCGTTGCCCGAGGGCATCAGGAAGTCGAGCTCGAGCTCGACCCCGTCCTTGTCCGCGATCCCGTTGTTGTTGCGGTCGTACCAGCCGGCGTCCTCGAGCATCTCGATCGCCAGATCGACGTCGTACTCCAAGGGCTCGACGTCGTGGTTGTACCCAGCGGAGTTGAAGGGGAAGGGACCGGTCGTCTGGCGCGCCAGGCCCTTGTAGTTGCTGATCCGGTAGGCCTCGAAGTCGAAGGCGTGAACGATCGCCTTGCGCACCGCGAGGTCCTTCAGCTGGGGCTTGTACATGTTCATCCCGGTGTAGCCGTAGATGCCCAGGTACTTGTAGCCCTTGTAGTGGTTCTTCTGGAACTCGGGCTTGTCGGCGCGACCGCCGAAGTAGTCCTCCGGCTTCACCCGCTCGAAGAAGTCGAGCTCGTTGTTCATCACCGCGTTGATCGCCGACTCGTCGTTGTCGATGTAGCGCCAGCGGATCGTGTCCACGTAGCCCGCGTCCTCCTTGTTCCAGTACAGGGCCTTGCCGTCGTCGTCCGTGAAGCGTTCGGCCTGGACCTGGGTCTGGTCCCACTGGGTAACGCGATAGGGGCCGAGGCCCACCCACAGCTGGTTGTGGGGGTTCTCGTTGATGTGCTTGCCCTGCTCCTCCGCGGTGAAGTGGTCCTTGTGGTCCGGGTTGTCCGGATCGGAGAGGTCGTAGAGGTGCTGCGGCAGGAGGGAGAGGTTCACGCCCAGGGAGTGGGTCGCGAAGGCGTACTGACCCTCGTAGAAGAAGCGGATCGTCATGTCGTCGACGAGCTCGGCTCCGGTCGTCTTCTCGAACTGGAAGCGCTTCTCGTCACACTTGACGTGCGGGTTCGAGTAGATCTGCCAGGAGAAGAGCACGTCGTTGGCGTCCAGGGTGTGGCGCTTGAGACGGTTGTAGGCCGCGCGGTTCGTCTTCTCGAGCACGACCGACGGGTGCCAGTACATGTTCGGGCGAAGGTTGAAGGTGAACACCGAGCCAAGCTCGATGCGCTCGACCGCCGCAGCGGGCACGACGACCGTCTCGGTCAGGGCCGAGCCCTTCGAGATCGGCGTGACCCTGTAGCCGCCCTCGGTCTCCGCGACCTTGCCGTAGATGCCGGTGCGCTTCTCGTGGACCGACTGGCCCTCCTTGATCTCGCCCTGGCGCTTGAGGAGGATCTCGACCGCGCCCTTGTCGATCCAAGCGGCGGCCGCGTCGTTGGTGAGGACGACCACGTCCTCGGTCACGAACGACTCCGCCGCCTTGGGGGTGTAGGTGTGGTACTCCCAGTCCTGCAGGAGCAGATACTCGTGGCACTCGTAGAGCAGGCGCCGGGTCACCGCCGAGTTCTCGACCGGGTAGCAGATGCTCTCCGGGAGCGAGGCGATGTGGACGATCACCCGTCCGCCGTAGCGGGGCGCCGAGGGCGTGTCCTTGGCCGGGTGGAACGGGTCCATCGGCGCGGGGCCCGGACCGACGACCCCGTCGTCGTCGCCCGGCTGGGGCGAGGCCGCGGAGAGGGCGGCGAGACCGAGGAGGGCGAAAGGAAGGAGAGACAACCCCTTGATGTGCATGTTCTGAGCCTCGAGTTGCGAGGGACGCCCTGAGAGGACGGGCGGCGGTGGGCCAGGACCTCGCCGGATCGGTTCGGTCCGCTGTCGGGGGGATGGGGCCCCGGGCCCCATTTGGGAAAGTCGCTGGGAGTTCCGCTGGGAGATCCGCGGTCGGATCAGTTGCGGCGTTCTCCGGGAACCAGCGCCGCCACAGGTCCCTAGGATGGCTGGGGCGACTCCCTTCCCGGAGGGCTGGAAATCGCCATGAGCGTAGCGGGGCACCCGGGGGGCGTCAAGCTCGCAACCCATTACACGGCATAGACTTGCGTTCACGGGTGAGCCTCATTAGCTTGCATTGTATGAAGACCAACGCGGGCCTCGCCCTGAGGCAGCTGGTGGCCGTCCTGCTCCTGCTCTCCGTTCTGGCCGGCGCCCTGAAGCTGGCCTCCGGAGCCCAGCTGGAGCCGGCGGACTTCACCTTCAACAACGGGACCGAGGTCGAGACCCTCGATCCGGCCTCGGTGACCGGCGTCCCCGAGGGGCGGGTCATCCGGGCTATCTTCGAGGGGTTGGTCGTCAAGGACCCCCTGACCCTCGCCCCCCTGCCGGGGATGGCGGAGAGCTGGAAGCTCAGCGGGGACGGCCTGACCTACACCTTCCAGATCCGCGAGGAGGCAGTCTGGAGCAACGGAGATCCGGTG
>JAQBVH010000785.1 GCA_027623615.1 Planctomycetota bacterium
TGTACTCGTAGGGGAGCAGCGTGATCTCACGCTCTGGCGGGCCTATGCCCGAGCGCACGGTCTGCAGCTGCAGGCGTCCGTCGCGCTCGATACGTCGGGCGATGCGCCAGGTCAGTTGTTGCTGCTCCCAGACCCACTGGATGTCGAGGATCGCCGTCTTCGGCACGGCCAGGGTGCCCAGCGCGCGATCCTCGCCTCCGGCGAGGTCGAACTCCGCGAGCACGATGCGTCCGAGACCCGGCAGGGTCAGGTCGAGCACGTAGGCGCCGGGCACGAGCCGGTCGATCGAGAAGCCGCCGTTCGAATCGAGGTCGAGCAGCTGACCGAGTCGTTCCCGGACACTGACGAGCTTGAGCTCGACCTCGCCGTCGAGCACCTCGCTCGGCAGGGTCACGTGCCCGCGTAGCGAAGCTACGCCACCGCCTGGCAAGCGGCAGTCGACCTCCACCGTCTCGACTCCCGGCCGCACGCCGGCGAGGAAGCCGACGGTACCCCGGTAGCGGGCGTCGCGTAGGGCGAGGTTCAGGTCCCGGTCGTCGGGGCAGTCGGTGAACACGTAGCAGCCCTCCGCGTCGCGCTCGCGCGCCGTGCGCACCCAGTCGAGCTCCTCGGTGTAGGCCATGCAGCCCTCGAGCTGAGGCTCGTCCCCCTCGGCAAAGCGCGGACGCACCCGCAACCGGTGGCCGTCCTCGAGGCGGAACTCGACCTCCTGCTCCTCCCCGGACAGCACGTCGACCCAGGCCATGGCTGCCTGGTCCCCATGGCTGGCCCACACCTGCGCGCGTCCCCCGGGCAACCCCGAGAGCCGGAAGGCCCCGCCCTCATCGGTGAACGCCTCGATGTCCAGCCAGCCCCCGTGGGCATGCCGGTAGACCCGTGCACCGCTGACCAGCTGGCTATCGGCGTCGAACACACTCCCCGTCAGGGTGCCCCCGACCTCGAGGTGGATCTCGACGTCGACCTCGTGCTCGCCCGCACCATCGACCGTGGTGGTGGCCGTGCGGTAGCCCTCGGCGCGCACGACCAGGTTGTGGTCGCCGCGCGGGAGCTGACAGAGACTGAAGGCGCCCTCGTCGTCAGTCCGCGCGCCAACGGCACCGCGCAGAACGACCAGGTCGGAGGAGTGCTGGACCGACTTGGCCTGCGCGCCGGCTTGCACGAGCGCGTTCACGACCGGCCTGCCCTGCGCGTCGAAAACATGACCGTGCAGGTCGAGCCGCGGCGCGGGCAGGGTGATCGTCAGCGCATGCACTCCGCCCTCCTCGACGCGCAGGTGATGGCGATCCGATTGGGCCCAGTCCTCCGAGCCGGCGTAGAGCACGACGTGGCGACCGAGCAGATCGTCCTCCGGCCAGCGGTCGTCCGCCTCCAACGCGATCCGGGTGGTGCCGTCCGCGCCGGCCGTCCCCCGGTGCTGGATCTGCCCGCCGCTGCGAATCACGTGGACCGTCGCCCCAGGGACGAGCCGGCCGCTCGGATCGCGGACGGTGACGGGGACCTCGGCCCAAGTGGCTGCCTCCTCCTCTGCCGGCTGTGTGTCGCTCTCCGCGGAGCTCGTCCCATGCGCCGTGGAGTCTTCGATCGGCACGACATCACGCGCGGAGGCGCCCTCGAGGTCGACCAGGATTGGGGTCCCACTCGGATCTTCCGGCGCCCGAGGACTGGCGACCTGCGCCTCGTCGGTCGCTGTCGAGTCGCCACGCGCCAGACCCCACCACGCCAGGGGCGCGAGCAGGATCACCGCTGCGCAGGCCCACCAGGCCGCGGCGATCGTCGTCAGGGCGCCGCCCGCGCTCGCCGCGGGACCGAGCGCCTCGAGATCCCCGGGCTCCCACTCGAAGGCCTCGATCAACCCGAGGCCGAGGGCTTGCCCGCTCCCATAGCGCCCGACCAGTCGCTCGCGCAGGCGCTCGAGGCCCCGATGGATGCGGGACTTGACCGTGCCGACCGGCTCCTCGAGCTGGGCCGCAGCCTGCTCGATCGTCATCTGCTCGAGGTAGACCAGCCGCAGCGCCTCGCTGATGGGTGGTCCCAAGCTGGTCAGCTGCTCCGCCAGGAATTGACGTGTCGACGCCTGCTCGACGTCTTGCTCCCGGACCTCGGACGGTCGGTCCTCGTCATGCCTGTGCTCGCGCTGGGTTCGGGCCATCCGATCTCGCCGACTCCTCATCGCCAGGTAGCGCGCCGCCTTCGCCATCCACGCCCGCCGGACCTCGCAGGGGAGCTCGCGCCCCAGGCTGACGAGCCACACCTCCTGCACGAGATCATCGGCAGCAGCCTCGTTGGCGACGAGGCGCCGCGCGACGCTCTTCAGAAAGGCGGTGTCGGCGGAGTAGTCCGGCGTGGTGGTGATCGGCACGTTGTGGGGTTCCGCGGATGAGTCGCGGCCAGCCGCGCAGGGGTTCCCGGAAACCTCAGAATCCCATAGGCGGCCCTGGAACGAAAGTCGGCCCCGCCCCCAGAAGGGACGGGGCCGGCCACAACGGAACCACACTGTCAGTTGAAGGTCACGCTGACCGCTTCGGTGAAGTTCGAGGTCGTCTGCGGGTTCTTGTCCCGGAACCAGGTCTGGAAGTACCAGGTCTCACCCGGCTGGACGGCGCTCGAGGGGGACGTGGGCATGGCGAACAGGTCCACGCTCAGCTCGAGCTGGCCCAGGTTGCCGGTCGAGGCAGCCTGCTGCGAGTAGCGGGCGATCTGACCGCCGAGGCAGAGGTTGCCCTGGCTGCCGCCGGGG
>JAQBVH010000786.1 GCA_027623615.1 Planctomycetota bacterium
GATCGCGGTCTGCAGGTCGGTGTAAGGGCCGTTGAGCTTGTCGACGACGAGCACGTCCCCGGCGAAGCACGGAGCGACGCAGGCGAGGACCACGCAGCAGCGAGCGATCAGGGTTGCTCTCCAGGGTTGGGGATGCCGTGCACCCAGGCCGTCGGCGCGTGCACGCAACGATCGACAGAGCCAGCGAATCCGCGGCTGGTTGAGCCTGTAGGATGACCGGCACCCGTGGGGCGTTGGCGTTCGCGAGCCCCGATACAGGCTCCTTACGCTCGTCAAGGGCTCCGTGCCGTCTGCTTGGGGCCCGTTCCCGGCGCCCCCGCCACCCATGCATCCCACCACTCGACTCGTACGCGTCACGGTCTCGACAGGCAACAGGCTTGGCGAGGTTGCGGCGATCGAGGTGGACGGGAGCCCTGACGTCTGGTCCACCGCCGCCCGCCGGAGCGTGACCCGTGTTCGCCCTTGCGTGCGACCCGCGCTGCCCCTGGCCATCGCTTGAACCTCTCCCGCCAAGAACACGCGCGTCGGGGCTTCCTCCAGCTGGGCCTGGGCGCCCTGCTCGGCAGCCGGCTCCACGCGGCGCCGGGTCGCAGGTCTGGCCGGCAGCCGTCCGGTCAAGACGTGATCCTGCCGCGGCACGTCACCGCCGGGGTCGTCGATGCCGTGCAGCGCGGCCTCGAGTACCTCGAGTCGGTGCAGTCTCCGGATGGCTCGTTCACGACGACCCAGGACGGGGGCACCTACCCGATCGCGATGACAGGGCTCGCCGGCATGGGGCTCCTGGCCAGCGGGAGCACCTCGAGTCGAGGCCCCTGGGCGGACCCGATCACGCGCACGATGCGCTTCCTTTTGAAGTGCTCGACCCAGAACGGCCTGCTCGCCACGCCGAACCAGGACAGCGGTCGACCGATGTTCGGCCACGGGTTCTCGCTCCTGTTCCTCGCGTGCCTGTACGGCATGGAGAACGACCCGCTCGTGCGCGCGCAGCTCGCCAGCGTGATCCGCGAGGCGATCAGCCTGACCTCCCGCGGGCAGAGCAAGCTCGGCGGTTGGATGTACACCCCGGGCGGCGGCGACGAGGGCTCGGTCACGATCACCCAGATGCAGGCCCTGCGCGCCTGCCACAACGCGGGCTTCGTGGTGCCCCTCGACACGGTCGAGATGGCCAAGGAGTACCTCGAGAAGTGCAAGACCGACGAGGGCGGCATCCGCTACTCCTTCAACTCGCACCCGACCACGCAGCTGCCGATCACCTCGGCGGCGGTGGCGACCCTCTACAACGCCGGCGCCTACGAGTCCGAGCTGGCGGAGTCGTGCCTGGCCTACGTGTTCAAGCACATGGCGGACCTGCGCAGCCTCGACGTGCCGGGCGCCGGCGGGCACACCTACTACACGCACCTCTACGCCTCGCAGGCCTTCTACCAGGCCGGCGAGAAGCACTGGGGCAACTACTTCCCCCGGGCCAGCAAGCTGCTCGTCAAGGAGCAGAAGGGCGATGGATCCTGGGTGGGGGACGGCGTCGGGCCGGTCTTCGGCACCTCCGTCGCCCTGATCATCCTGCAGATGCCCTTCAAGCTGCTGCCCATTTACCAGCGCTGACATGACCGACTCCAAGAACACAGCCACCGCGGACCTCGCCGAGCTCGAGCTGCTGCGCGGCGCGATGGACGCCATCCGCGAACGCATCGCGACCGTCGTGGTCGGTCAGGAGGAGGTCGTCGAGTCCCTCCTGATCGCGATCCTCTCCGGCGGCCACTGCATGCTCGAGGGCGTGCCCGGCCTCGCGAAGACCCTGCTCGTGCAGACGTTGAGCGAGACCCTGTCGCTCTCCTTCGCGCGCATCCAGTTCACCCCCGACCTGATGCCGAGCGACATCACCGGCACCGAGGTGATGCAGGAGGATCGAGCGACCGGCGAGCGCGCCTTCCGCTTCATCAACGGGCCGATCTTCAACAACATCGTGCTGGCGGACGAGATCAACCGGACCCCGCCCAAGACCCAGGCGGCGCTCCTCGAGGGCATGCAGGAGCGACAGGTCTCGGTCAGCGGCGAGCGCCACGCCCTGCCCCGGCCGTTCTTCGTGCTGGCCACCCAGAACCCGATCGAGCAGGAGGGCACCTATCCGCTGCCCGAGGCCCAGCTCGACCGCTTCCTGCTCAAGATCCTGCTCGGCTACCCGGGCCGCGACGTGGAGCGTGAGGTCTACCGGCGCTACACGATGGCCCCGCCGCCGCCGCCCGAGGCCGTGCTCGGCGGCGAGGAGCTGCTCGCCATGCAGGACCTGGTGCGGCGCATTCCGATGAACGATCTGGTCGTCGAGTACGCCCTCTCCCTGGTGCGCTCCACCCGGCGCGCCGAGGCGGAGGCCCCCGACTTCATCAAGGACTGGCTGATGATCGGCGCCGGTCCGCGCGGCGGCCTGGCCATGCTGACGGCGGCCAAGGCGCGCGCGGCCATGCACGGTCGCCCCGAGGCGACCATCGAGGACGTCCAGGCGGTCGCGCGGCCGGCCCTGCGCCACCGCATGATCCTCAGCTACAGCGCCGAGGCCGAGGGGCAGACCGCAGACAGCGTTATCGATCGTCTGCTGGCCGCGGTGCCCGTGCACGCCACCCCTGGAGAACTCGGTGAGCGCGTCGGCCAAGTACTCGGATCCTGAGGTCCTGGCCCGCATCGCGCGCCTCGGCCTGCGGGCGCGCCACGCGGTGACCGGCACCCTGGCCGGGCTGCACCACA
>JAQBVH010000787.1 GCA_027623615.1 Planctomycetota bacterium
CTCACACCCTCACACACCGGTGCGGTCCTGCCTGGCGGTTAGGACGCCAACGGGCGTCTGACGCCGTACTGACTACTTCATGCGGTCCTTCCAGGTCGCCGGGTATTCACGGGCCGGAGGGGCGTAACCCTCCGGCCGTATCGGTTTCCAAGGCAGCACCCCGCAGCGCTCGGCCCAGGTGTCGTGCGCGGCGATCAGGCGCGCGACGACCTCAGGGTGCTGCGCGGCAAGGTCTGCTGTCTCGCTGCGGTCGGTCGCGAGGTCGTAGAGCTCCCACGGTTTGTCGTGCACGGCGACCAGCTTCCAGTCTCCGTCGCGCACGGCGCGGTTGCCCTCGTGCTCCCAGAAGACAAGTCCGCGCTCGAACGCCTCGCCGCTGGTCAGGGCAGGCACGAGCGAGACGCCCTCCATCGGCGGCACCGCGCGGCCGTCGCGCTCGGTCGGGTAGGTCCCGCCGGCCAGGTCGAGGAAGGTCGGCATCAGGTCGATCAGGTGGCCGAGCTGGGGCAAGAGGTCGCCGCGGGCGGGGATCCCCTCAGGCCAGTGCGCGATGCTCGAGGCCGCGATGCCGCCCTCGTGCACCCAGTGCTTGTAGCGCCGGAAGGGCGTGTTCGAGGCGTTGGCCCAGGCGCCGCCGTAGGTCAGCCAGTAGCCTTCGCGGGTGTCGAGCTGTGTGATCGAGCCGCCGCCCAGCCGGCCGCCCTCGGCGCAGGCGCCGTTGTCGACGATGAAGAGGATCAGGGTGTTCTCGAGCTCGCCCAGGTGCTCGAGCCGGCGCACGAGGCGGCCGATGTTCTGGTCCATGTTGTCGACCTGCGCCGCGTAGAGGGCCATGCGCAAGTCGAGCTCGTCACGCTTCGCCGGCGACAGCTCGGACCACTCCGGCGCGTCGCTCGGGCTCAGCTTCCATGCGTCGGTGACGATGCCGAGCTCCTTGCCCCGCTGGAGCCGCTGCTCGCGCATGGCGTCCCAGCCGTCGAGGTAGCGCCAGCGGTAGCGGGCCGTGTCCGACGGCCGCGCGTGGACAGGCCAGTGGGGCGCGGTGTACGCCATGTAGAGGAAGAAGGGCTGGTCGTCGTCGCGGGCGTCGGCCTCCTCAACCAACCTGATCGCGCCGTCGGTGAAGTCGTCGGTCGCGAAGAAGTCGGCGTGGGGTTCGATCGGCGTGGTCTGGTCGAGCACGAGCTTGTCGGGGCTCGGCCGCCAGAAGTTCGACGCGCCGCGGATCATCCCGAAGAAGCGGTCGAAGCCGCGGTCGGTGGGCCACATGCCCTCGAAGGTGCCGACGTGCCACTTGCCCGCCATGAGGGTGCGGTAGCCGGCGCCGGACAGGGCCTCGGCGAGGGTGACGCTCTCCTCGGCCAGGTAGCCGCGGTAGCTCGGCACGCCCCAGTCGGAGCTCTGGCCCACGCTCTCGCTGGTCATGTGGCCGATGCCGGCCTGGTGCGGGTAGAGGCCTGTCAACAGGCTCGCCCGCGTCGGGCAGCAGCGCGCCGCGTTGTAGAACTGCGTCAAGCGCAGCCCGTTCGCGGCGAGGGCGTCGAGGTTGGGCGTCTCGATCTCGCTCCCGAAGCAACCCAGATCGCTCCAGCCCATGTCGTCCGCCATGATCAGGACGATGTTGGGGCGGGGAGCCTCCTGGGCTTGGAGATTGGCGGCGAAGAAGACGACGAGCGGGAGAGAGGGGCGCATCACGGGGCCGAATCTAGAGCATGGGCCGCAACTTCGCCGCGCGCGGTCCGGTCCCCCCCGCGGTGGGCGGGGGGTGCGGTGGCCCAGGACGCCGAGGAGTCGAGGTCTCGCTCAGTCCTCCAGGCTCTCCAGGAACGCGATCAGGTCGCGCAACTCGCGCCTCGTCATCGTGTCGGCCAGGCCCAGGGGCATCGGGGACTCGGCCTTCTTGCGGCCGTCGATCTCGTCGAGCGCGAGTTCGATGGGATAGGCGGGAGCCTCTGCCGGCTCGTCGAGGTACTTGCCCTCGAGTAGCAGCGAGGCCGCGCTCTCCTGGAGCACACGCCCCACCACGTGCGTCCCGTCGGTCAACAGGAACAGGTCGCGGTCGAAGCCCTCGGCGATGTCCGCATTGGGATGCAGGATCGCCCGCAGGAGATACTCGCGACCCTTCTCCTCACCGAGACCCGAGAGCTCCGGGCCCACGTCCGCGCCGCTGCGACCATCCAGGTCGCCGGCCTTGTGGCAGCGCATGCACTGCGTGCGCGCCGAGTCGAGGAAGACCGCGCGGCCGCCCGTGGGGTCACCGCCCTCGAGGCAGTCGAGGTACTCCGCGTCCACGCCCGGGTCCAAGCCGTGCGCGCGCGCGGCCTCTCGCACCTCGAGCGCCATGCGCGCGGGAACGTCGCCTGCCAGGAAAGCGACGAGGAGACGCTCGACCTCCGCCCTGGCCCCCGGAATCTCGGCCAGCACGTCGATCGCGCGCTGCGCCCAGAGGCCGTCCTCGCGTCGCAAGGCCCGAACGCAGAGCTCGATCGCCTGCTGCGGAGACTGCCGCGCCGCGAGCCTCCACGCGTGGGCCACGACCGCGACCGAGTCCGAGATCAGCACCCTTGCCAGGAGCGCGTCGTCCAGCGCATCGCGATCAACGAGCAGGTCGAGCGCCGCGATGCGCGTCGGCGCAGGCAGGTCCGGGTCGATCACCCAACGCTGCAAGGCCGCGAGGTCGACCCGCATGCCGAACTTCTGGGCCATTACCGCCGCAGGCGCCTGCACCTCGGGCG
>JAQBVH010000788.1 GCA_027623615.1 Planctomycetota bacterium
CGGCGCCGAGCAACGCTCACGCCTCCGCAGGAGGCGTGAGCGGTCCCAACGGGGCCGCCGATCAGCCTACTCGTCGAGGAAGACTCCATTGCCGCTCTCGCCGGTCGTCGTCACGGCGCTGTCGCCCTCACCCTGGGTGTGGGTGTCCTCCTGGTGTCGGGCGGTCTCGAGGTCGTTGCCCGGCGGCGGCAGGAGCGGCGAGGACGCGGGGTAGGTGTCCTCCGCGCCGCCGAGGTCGAGGAACATCCCGAGGCTGCGCGACCCGCGGGCCACGTCCTGGGTGTGGCCCGCGTTGCCGAAGGCCGTGCGGCCGCCCAGCGCGTAGGAGTCCTTCCCGCCCCCGTCGACGAAGCAGGCCATCGAGGTGATCGTCGCCGACCCGAGCCCGATGCCGCCGGCCTGGTAGGTGTCGTCCCCGGCCCGGTCCAGGAAGAACGACAGGGTCAGGTCCCAGTTGCCCGCCAGCGAGGCGGTGTAGGGGTTGTGCCACAGGTCGTCGCCCGCGTCGTCGAGCACGACGCTGATCCCGTAGTGGGCGCCGGTCGCGATCCCGTAGCGCGACGCGCGCACCTCGTCGTTGCCGCCGAGGTCTCGCGCGATGCCGGTCCCCACGAAGTACCCGACGCCGTGCCCGAACTCCCCCACCACGGAGCGGTCGTTGCCTGCGCAGTCGAGCAGCACGCCCAAGCCCCCCGAGGCCTTCTTCGTCGTGTAGTCGAGCACCCGGAAGCCGACACCCGCGCCCTGGCTGAAGGCGTTGTACTCGTTCGCAGTGCCGTAGCTCGAGCCGTAGCGACCGCGGCACTCCCGCACGTCGTCGCCTGCAACGTCGATCAACGCGCCGACCGAGAGCGGGCTCCCGAAGCCCTGCGAGTAGAGGTACGAGGTCATGCGGTCGTCCCCGTCTCGATCGATCAAGAGCCCCACTCCGTAGCAGCCCGCGCCCTGGGCGTAGACATCGCCGAGGTAGACGTCGTCGCCCTCCTCGTCGATCAGCACGCCGACACCGAGCAACCCCGCGCCCTGGACGATGCGCCCTTCGCCGTAGGTGTCCTTGCCTTCGGTATCGACGACGAGCGAGACGCCGGCGACTCCGGCGCCCTGCCCCTGGCCGCCCTCGTAGGTGTCGTCGCCCTCTAGGTCGAGCACGACGTTGACCGGGCGGCCGATCGCGCTCGACGTTGCCTGGGCGGTGTAGGTGTCCTCGCCGCCGAGGTCGAACAGGAAGGCCACCGGCAGGTCGTAGGTGTTGTCCCGCGCCGCGCCGACCAGCACCCAGCCGAGGTCGGTCTCGCGCGCGTAGATCAAGCGGCCCTCGACGCCCTCGACCGGCTCGGGCTTCGGCGGCCGGGTCTGGCGATAGGCGTCGCGCAGACCGAAGCGCACGCGCGGATCCGCCAGCGGGGCGATCCGCTGCGCCGCGCGCAGCAACGCCGCGCCGTCGACGGCCTGGACCTCCGCCCAGGTCCTGGCGTGGGCCTCCTCGCCGATCAGATAGACCGTCTCGACGAGTCGCTCGTGGGAGGCGTGGGCAGCCGCCAGGAGCGCGGCCGGATCCTCGACGCCGGAGAAGGCGGCCTCGACCTCCATCGCCGCCGCCTCGAGCACACCGACGATGGTCTCCATGCGCTCGAGGAAGCTGCCCTCGAGCAGTCCTTGCGGAAGCGGCGAGCGGCCGGGCTCGTGCCCGAGCTGGACCTGCACCTCGGCCAGGAGCGCGGCCAGGTCCTGGCTGCGCGCGCCGATGGCCAGGCGATCGGTGAGGCGCCGCGCCGCGCCGGGCGCGCTCCAGGGGTCCGCGGCCACCCCGGCGTAGAAGGGCAAGGTGGCCTGCGCCTTGGTGGCCTGCAGCAGGCGGTTGAACACCTCCATCAACTCCGCGTGGGACCCGGTCAACCCGTGCGCCTCGACCAGCTGCGGCAGCCGCTCCTCTCCGGGCCAGGGTTCGTCCGCGGCGGACAGCGGCGCGAGCGTGAGGGCGAACAAGGACAGGGGGCAGGTCATGGATGTCTCCTTCACCTATCCTGTGGGCATCATGGCCGATCCGGAAGCGATCTCGTCTACGAAGGACACCCTGCCCCGCAAGCGCTGGCTGGGAAAGGCGCTGCTCGTGCTCTTCGTGAACCTGGTGCTGTTCGTCGTCTTCCTGGAGATCGGCGTGCGCCTGATGCTCCGCAGCGACCCGGAGGCGTTCACGAAGAAGAAGCTGCGGCCGGACCTCGAGAAGATGGTCGCGGAGTCTCCCTTCGAGGAGCACCCCTACCTCGGCTACGCCGGCAAGCCCGGCTTTCGCTCTCCGGACGGCGCCAAGAGCCAGCTATCGATCAACGAGTGGGGACAGCGTGGACCCTCGCGTCCCCTGGAGAAGCCCGAGGGCACCTATCGCATCGTCTGCCTAGGCGGTTCGTCGACCTACGGGCACACCCCGTCCTCCGACGCCACGACCTGGCCCGCGCGACTCGAGTACTGGCTGAATGACCAGCGCGACAAGCACGGCATGACGGTCGAGGTGATCAACGGCGGCCTCTCGGGCTGGTCCACCTTCGAGAGCACGGTCAACCTTGCCTTTCGCATGGTCGAATTCGAGCCGGACCTCGTGATCGTCTACCACACGATCAACGACATGCGCTGCGCGCTCTACGACCCGCCCCTGCCCGCGGAGCAGCGTCGCCACCGTGAGATCACGATGGACAACCGCCACTTTCGTGCTGTCTGGCCGAAGTTCCTGGCCT
>JAQBVH010000789.1 GCA_027623615.1 Planctomycetota bacterium
GGCGCGCCTTGCAGCGCATCCCGTACGAACCGTCGATAGTGCCCCATCAGAGTGAATCACACCACTAGTACGGCACGGTGACGGACAGGGCGTTCGACCCCGCGCGTCCGCCCAGGGCGGAGGCATCGACCCACCAGCTCTGGAAGTAGACCGTCGTCCCCGGGTCGAGGCCCGTGTCCAGATCGACGGGCAGGCTCCACGCACCGTTCGCGTCCGTGGGCACGGGCGTGAGGACGTCGAGGCCCGGCACGAGCACGCCGCCCGCCATGGGCCGGCACTCCGCGGTCGTCGAGGAGACGAGCACGGTCATGCGGTTGGGGAGCGCGTCGCTCAGTGTGAGCTGCACGGTCGCGCCCGCGTCCGCTTGCCCGGAGCCGCTCAGGCTCGCCGGGCCGCCAGCGCCGGCGTGGGCGTGCCCGAGGTCGGCCCAGGTCTGGAGCGAGTCGGGGCTGAAGCGCGCGGACAGGTAGACCTGAGAGGCGTCGACCGTCGCGGCCAGGACCTCGGTCGCGTCACAGGCGGTCCCGTCCTGGAACGAGAGGCCGCCGCGCGTCGTCAAAGCGCCGTCGTTCACCGGACCGGTGATCGGCGTGGCGCGCAACGTCTCGACCCGCGCGAGCAGGCGGTACACCTTGCCCGGCTCGAGCACCAGGTTCGTGCGGTAGTGACCGCGGTCGTTGCGCACGTAGCGGGCCAGGGGTTCGGCGCCGACCAGCGCCGGAGCGTTGGGGTTGGTCACGTCCCAGAGGTGCAGCCGAGCACCGTCCGCCGAGCAGGGGTCGCCCTCGGCCAGCACGCCGTCGACGATCACCTCACGGATACGCTGCGCGCCGCTGGCCTGCAGCGTGTCGAGCTCGGTCCCGACCCACCAGTCCGCGCCTGGCGCGGAGCTCGGCCGCGCGAGGGGCGCCTGGTCCGTGACGAGCACGAGGCCACCGGTGGTCGCGCTCATCACCGCCTCGGCGCCGCCGATCGGCTCGTAGAAGCAGTCGTTGATGCGCACTCGGCCGCTGCGGTAGACCCAGATCTCACGGTCGGTCAGGGTGGCCAGGTCGATGCCGCCGAGGATAGGATTCACGTGCCGATCGACACGGCGCAGTCCAATGGCGGGGTCGGACACGAAGTCGACCGAGACGTCGAAGGTCCAGTCGATCCCCTCCTTGGGGTTCGGAGCCATCGGCAAGGCGAAGGGGACGGTGTACTCGTTCTGGTTGATGTAGCCCGCCGCGCTGGTCACCGTGCGCCGCCGGCGCAGGCGGCCCGGCTCGTCGTGCAGGTGCAGCTCCACCGAGGCGCCGTACTCGGTCTCGAGGCCGCGCTCGAACGTGTCCGAATCGCGCACCACCCGCACGCGCACGTGCCGCTTCGAGGCCTCGGGGGTGTTCGGTCCGTAGAGGTCGTTGTCGTAGAAGAACCCGCCGACCCCGTTGTTGCCCATGGCCAGGTCCATGTCGCCGTCCCGGTTCCAATCGGCCCAGGCGAACACGGTGTTCGGGAAGCTCCCGGCCGGGATGGTCGTCGTTGCGACCGAGAAGCGGCGCTGACCCGTCTCGAGGAACTCGTTCTTCATGAAAAGCCCGTCGAGGGTCAGGTCGATGTCCCCGTCGTTGTCGAAGTCGACGTTGGTCACGTCGATGCAGCTGCCGGGCTTGTCGGCGAACCAGTTCTTGGGACGGATCTGAAAGGTGCCGTCGCCGAGGTTCTCGTAACACCGCGGCTCGACCCCCGAGCAGTAGAGCACGAACAGGTCGTCGTCACCGTCGAGGTCCATGTCGAGGAAGCACAGCCCCTCGTCGAGCCGATCCCGCATCTCGATCCCGCTCGAGTCACTGACATCCACGAACAGGGGCGCGCCGTGGGAGGAGATGTTCTGGTAGAGGGTGCCCGCGACGAACACCTCCGGGTCACCGTCCTTGTCCAGGTCGCTCCAGTCCGTGCCCTCGTTGCGCGAGGTGCCAGGGATCTCGTCGAGCCCCGCCGGGCCAGAGATCTCGAGGAAGGTGTACTCCCCGTTCGGACCGGTCGGCCCCTGGTTGTGCAGGAAGAAGTGGCCGACGCCGCCCATGTGCTCCGGACCGTAGGTCGGCATGTAGAGGTCGAGCAGCCCGTCGAAGTCCACGTCGATCCAGGTGTTCGTCTCAGCGTCTCCGTGGGGGTGCAGGTCGATCACCCCCGGCTGCGAGCCCATCTCGGTGAAGGTCAGGTCCCCCTCGTTGCGCAGCAGCTTCATGCGCTCGTTGGTCACCTTGCGCGGCTCGCTCGAGACGTCCGGGTAGCCGTCGTTGTTGTAGTCACCGCACACCGCGCCGTAGCGGTACCTCTCGTCGATCGCGTCGACCCAGATCAACTCGAAGTCCTTGCCACCGCGGTTGCGCCACACCTGCGGCTTGCGCACCCCGAAGATGTCGACCCAACCGTCCTGGTCGAAGTCGGCCCAGCTCACGCCACCCATGTGGTCGAGGGGCAGACCATTGGGCCAGGCCGGGGTGGTCAGCAGGGTCATCTGCAGGTCCTGGGACTGCAGCGCGGGAGCGAGGAGGAGGAGGGGGAGGAGGCTTTGGGCTCGCATGGCCCGTCCAGCCTATCCGGCCCCCCAAGAATCCGAACCGGCAGGCTCGTTCTGCGCCGCCGCCAAAAAATACCCGCGTATGAATGAACGCGCGTACGGGTCCTGCGCCGCGTCCGTGTTCCTGCACCTGATCACGGGTGGTGACGACAGTC
>JAQBVH010000790.1 GCA_027623615.1 Planctomycetota bacterium
TCGCGCCGCGGGCATCGCCACGGCGGGCGAGCGCATCTCCGACGGCTGGTGGAACCGCGGCGCGGAGATCGCCCTCGGCAGTCTGCAGGTGGCGACCGAGCTCGGGGACCACGCTGCCATCGCGACCTGGACCACGGCGCTCTGGGCCGACCAGCGCCTGATCGAGCGTCGCATCGCGGCGCTCGAGGACGCCCTCGGCACCTTCGACCGGCGCGCGGGCAGCGACCCGGCTGCGAACCTTGACGCGGGCCGCTTCCAGGCCCGGGCGTGGTCCGCCATGGCTGCGGGGCATTTCGACCAGGCGCGCGCGTTGGCCGCGCAGGCCGCCCCGCGCGTGGGTGGTTCCCGCCGGGCGCAGGAGAGCCAGGCGGCGCTCGTGGCCGCCCTGGCAGGGCGTTGAGGGTTTCGTTCCGGCCGACCGGGTGCGAGCGCTACACTGCGCCCATGGCGTTGATCGAAGTCAGCATGCCCAAAGGGGCGATCGAGACCCTGGGGGACGGCCTCGGCTTCGTCGCCCTCGTCGACCAGATGAACCAGGACCCGGCGCTGAAGGTCGTGAACGCGGCGCGGATCTCCTACGACAAGCAGCGCGACCAGTTCGAGGAGAAGGACCAGAAGCTCTGCTCCTTCCTCTGGAACCACGGGCACACCTCGCCCTACCGGCACTCGTTCTTCACCTTCCACTGGAAGGCGCCGCTGTTCGTGTTCCGCCAGGCGTTCAAGTACCAGGTCGGCAGCGGCTGGCGCACCTACGAGATCGACGGCGCGGAGGTCTCCCTCGAGGTGTTCGACGTCATGTTTGACACCGACAAGGGCTGCTCGTGGAACGAGGTCTCGGGGCGCTACGTGAAGTGGACGCCCGAGTTCTACGTGCCGACCGTGATGCGCGCGAACCCCTCGCACGGGAACAAGCAGGCCTCCGAGGACCTGCCCGACGACTTCGACCACGCCGGCGAGCGCGACCTCATGCTGGCCGAGTGCAAGGACGCGTTCCAGCGCTACGAGGACCGCATCGAGCGCGGCGTCGCCAAGGAGATCGCGCGCACCTGCTTGCCCCAGAACCTGTACACCCAGGCCTACTGGACGGTGTCGCTGCAGGGCGTGCTGCACTTCCTCGACCAGCGCCTCAAGCGCGACGCCCAGCACGAGATCCGTTGGTTCGCGGAGGGCATCGCCGAGCTCGTGAAGCCGACCCTCGACCGGCTCGGGGTCGACCTCGAGTCGATGCGCTGATTCTTACGCCGCCGGGCCGGGGGCTGCCTACAAGATGGTCCCGGGCTGAACCGACCGGCGTCCCACCCGTTCAGCCGCTGGTCCCCTGCACGAGATCCGGTACGTGATGAAGCTGCTCCTTCCCATTCTCGCCCTCCCACTGATCGGGATGGCCGCCATGCGTGATCCCGAGGTCCCGACCGCGAACCCGGTCCAGGACGACGAGGACCAGGCGGCCCTGGTCCAGAGCGTCGCTTCGGCGGGGATTCACCTCGACCTCGAGCACGAGCTGGTGGCCTTCCCGGTCTCGATCGAGGTGCGCGACGACCTGCTCGAGTACCTCCTGACCATGCCACATGGGGCGGCGCACGAGACGATGTTCATGGCCGGTCTGTCGGCGACCTCGACCGAGGAGGCGATCGTCTGGGCCCAGGTGCTCAACGCGTCCCTCCTGGCCCTCGGCGTGGAGCCTGGCGAGAACGCGCAGTGGGTAGAGAAGGAGCCGGCGCCGACGCCTGAGCAGCAACGCGAGGGCATCAGCCCCTATGACGTGCTCCCGCCGCAGGGTGATGGCTTCTACATGTACGCGGCCTGGAAGGAGGCGGACGAGCTCTTCCTCTATCGCCTCGAGGATCTCATCCGCGACCTCGATCGGCAGCGCGCGATGCGGCGTCACAAGTGGGTCTTTCTCGGCTCGCGCATGGTCACCCAGTCCGACGGCAGCGAGGCCTTCGCGGCCGGCCACGAGGGCAACCTGATCAACGTGTCGTTCTTTCCCCAGGGCAACACCTTGCTGACCGGCGCGCTCCCCGAGTGCTTGAACCAGACCACCTGGTTGCCGAACGCTTGGCTCTTGCCGGAGCGTGGCTCGGTGATCCACCTGATCCTGTCACGCGAGCGACTCCAGGAGCTGCCCGAGGACCTCGCGCAGCAGGTGCCGACCGTCCAGTGAGCGCGGCCCGCGACGGCGATCTCGGCGTCGGTCCCCTCGTCCGCAGGGCCCACCACGCCGTCCATCTGGCACACGTGGCCGAGGGGCTGTTGCTCGGCCTCGGCGCGGCGCTGCTCGCGGCCGCCGCGGGTGTGCAGGCCGGAGTCGACGCAGTCGATCTGTGGAGCATCGCACTCCTGGCCGGGATCCCGATGGGGCTGGCCTGGCACTGCGAGGTGCGCTCTTCCCACGGCCGGCTCGTGCGGCGCATCGACCGCGACCTGCACCTCGGCGGCGCCCTGGTCGTGGCCTGGGAGGTGGAGTGCGAGGGACGCAGCGGGGCCCTCGGCCACGTGATCGCAACCCAGCTGCGCAGGCGCCTGCGCCTGCCCCTCGTGCTGCGCGCCGCCCTGCCGAACTCGGCCGGTCTCCTGGCCGCGCCGATCGCGGGCGCCGCGCTGCTGCTCGTCGCCCTCGAGTCGCGACCGGAGCCGCCCGACCCGATGGGGTCGATCGCCCAGGTCCTCGGCGGCGTGACCGCCGGGCTCGAGGACGCCGAGCCCAGCTCTG
>JAQBVH010000791.1 GCA_027623615.1 Planctomycetota bacterium
AACCCGGACCACATCTGGGTCGGCACGGGCGAGAACAACCCGCGCAACTCCGTGAGCTGGGGTGACGGTGTGTACCGCTCGACCGACGCCGGCGCGACCTGGACCCACTGCGGACTTTCCGAGAGCTTCCAGATCTCGACCGTGATCGTGCACCCGACGGAGACCGAGACGGTCTACGTCGGCGCCTGCGGTCGGCTGTGGGGCCCGAACGAACAGCGTGGTCTGTTCAAGACCACCGACGGCGGCAAGACCTGGGAGAAGGTCCTCTACATCGACGACAAGACGGGCGTGATCGACATCCGCATGAAGCCGGACGATCCGAACGTGCTCCTCGCCGCGACCTACGAGCGCGAGCGTGACATCTACTGCTCGAACGACCCGGCCAAGAAGTGGGGCGAGGGCAGCGGCATGTGGCGCTCCGAGGACGGCGGCGCGAGCTGGGTCAAGGTGACCGAGGGCTTGCCGTCGGTGAAGATGGGACGCATCGGCCTCGACTGGTACGCCGGTGACGCGAACATCGTGTACGCCGTCATCGAGACCGAGCTGATCACCCAGGAGCCGCCCGACACGGCCTACGCCGGCATCTCTGGTGAGGACGCCGAGGTCGGCGCGCGCCTGACCGACGTCACCGACGACAGCCCGGCCGCCAAGGCCGAGCTGAAGAAGGGCGACATCATCGTCCGCGCGAACGAGGACACCATCGTCAACTACGCCGCCTTCAGCGAGCTGATCAAGAGCCACAAGGCCGAGGACACGGTCAAGCTCGAGGTCGTGCGCGAGGGCAAGACGCTCAAGGTGGAGCTGACCTTCACCACCAAGCCCGTGCGCGAGAACAACACCGACGAGCTCGGGTACCCGCGCAGCGGCCCCTTCTCCGGCGGCCTGGGCGGTCAGCGCGAGAACATCCAGGACGACCAGGGCGAGAACGGCAAGGACTACGGCGGCGTCTACCGCTCCGCGGACGCCGGCAAGAGCTGGACGCGCATCAACTCGGTCAACCCGCGACCGATGTACTACAGCGAGATCCGCGTCGATCCCTCTGACAACAACCACGTCTACGTCCTCGGTACGTCGCTCTACCGCTCGAAGGACGGCGGCAAGACGTTCACCTCGGACGGTGCGAACGGCAGCGTGCACGTGGACCACCACGCCCTCTGGATCGACCCGAGTGACGGACGGCACATGATCCTCGGCAACGACGGCGGCATCTACGTCACCTGGGACCGGATGGAGCGCTGGGACCACCACAACCACGTCGCCATCGGCCAGTTCTACAACGTGGCCGTCGGCCCGCGGGACGACTACTGGGTCTACGGCGGCCTGCAGGACAACGGCTCCTGGGGCGGTCCGAGCCGCAGCGGCGACGGCGGTCCGATCAACAGCGACTGGATCCGCGTCGGTGGCGGCGACGGCTTCGTGTGTCGCGTCGACGCGAACGACCCCGACGTCGTTTACTACGAGAGCCAGAACGGCGGCATGGGTCGGCGCAACCTGCGCACCGGCGAGGGCGGCTCTGCGCGACCGCGCGGCGAGCGGGACGGCCCGAGCTATCGCTTCAACTGGAACACCCCGTTCATCCTCTCGAACCACAACTCGCGCATCCACTACAGCGCGGGCAACTACGTCTTCCGCTCCCTCGACCGCGGCAACCGCGGACGGCGCATCTCGCCCAAGGTCACCACGACCGAACGCGGCAGCGCCACGTCCCTGCACGAGTCGCCGGCCGACGAGAACGTGATCTACGTGGGCACCGACGATGGCGGCCTGTGGATGACCAAGGACGGCGGCCACACCTGGGTCGACCTGTGGGCCATCAACGAGGGTCTCGAGGCGGTCGCCAAGGCCTCGCCGGCGGCCTTCGTCCCCGGGCTTGTGCTCACGCTCGACGATCCCCTCTCCGGCACCTGGACCTGCAAGGCCAGCGGCGAGGGCATCGAGGGCGATGACCAGGGTCAGTTCACGCTCGAGCTGTCCCTGAAGGACGGCAAGGTCACCGGCTCGATCAAGTCCGACATCGGCACGGGCAAGCTGGCAGGCCTGCGCTGGGACGCCGAGAAGGGCGAGTTGATGTTCCGCTTCGACGCCGACACCCTCTCGCTGGACTTCGCCGCCGAGGTCAAGGACGGGAAGATCGAGGGCGACATCACCGCCGCCGGCGGCGCCTTCAGCTTCGAGTTCGATGGCGAGCGCTCGAGCGCGGCCAAGATCACCGAAGTGGCCACACCGAAGCCCGCGGTCACCGAGGCCAAGCCCGTCGAGGGCGCGGACGAGGGCGAGGGCACGGTCGAGGACCACGAGGAGACCGAGGCAACACCGCCGGCGGAGCCCGAGCGCAAGTTCAAGAAGGACACGATCGATCAGCTCCTGCCCGGCCGTCGCTACGTCTCCTCGATCACCGCCAGCCGCTTCAAGGAGGGCCGCGTCTACGTCACCTTCGACGGACACCGCTCCGACGACGACGGCGTGTACGTGTTCAAGTCCGAGGACTACGGGGTGACCTGGGAGTCGCTGACCAACAACCTCAAGGAGGGCGTCGGCTCCGTGCGCGACCTCGAGGAGGACCTCGTGCAGGAGGACCTGCTCTTCCTCGGCACCGAGTTCGGCGCGTTCGTCTCGATCGACCAGGGGGACAGCTGGACCGAGCTGGGCGGCAACCTGCCGACCGTGCCGGTGCACGACTTCGCGATCCACGGGAGCCGCGGCGACCTGG
>JAQBVH010000792.1 GCA_027623615.1 Planctomycetota bacterium
CCGGCTCGTGCGCGGGGGCGCGCCTTTCGATCGGTACGTGGCCGGCGTGCTCGGGCAGGAGGGCGGGGACCTCGCGGCGCTCGACGCCCCGTCCAAGCGCGGGCTGGAGCTGTTCGTCCGCAAGGGCAACTGCACGCTCTGCCACCTCGGCCCGACCCTCTCCGATCTCGAGTTCCACAACACCTCGGCGCCGCCGGGCGAGTTCGGAGACAGGCAGGACCCCGGGCGCTATGTCGGTGCGGCCAAGGTCGTGGCCAGTCCCTTCAACGCAGCCGGTCCCTACAGCGACGATCGCGAGGGCCGGGCCGCGCGCCGGGTGCAGCGCTTGCGCGTCGACACGGAGAGCTTCGGCGAGTTCCGCACCCCGAGCCTGCGCAACCTCAAGGCGCGCGCACCGTACATGCACGCCGGTCAGTTCGCGGACCTCGAGGCGGTCCTGCGCTTCTACTCGACCCTCGAGGGTGCAGCGGGGCGCAGCCACCACCAGGAGCTCGTGCTGACGCCCTTGAACCTGACCGAGGTCGAGATCGCGGACCTGGTGGCCTTCCTCGGGAGCCTCGAGGGGCAGCCCCTGCCCGGGCACCTGACCCACCCCCCCGCCGGGCCGCGCTCGCCCCGCAGACGCCACAGGCTGCGCCTGTACCTTTTCCGCGGGGCGCCTCGGGCGTTCCAGACAGGGAATGAACGTGGCGAGGGGAACCAAGCAGGGTTCCGATCCATCCAGAGTGGGTAGGTTGAGGGTGTGCGCCGCCGCGCACCCCAGCCGGGCGAGGCCTCCCTCTCACCCGGACGTCCCCCCAGCACCCCTCTCCGGAACGCCTTTGAACCTCTCCAGGATCCTCCCCTGGTGCGGTGTGTCGGCTCTGCTGACTGCCGCCTTCGTCACGTCCGTCGCCGCGCACGACAACGACCCCAAGGTCCGCTACCGGCAGGCGCCGGTGACCGGTCCGGGCTATCGGGCGGGTCAGCCCAGCGGCCCCGGCGGCGGGCAGGCGGCCGGCGGATTCGACGCCGACGGCGTCACCCTCGAGGCCTGGCTGCCCCTGAACCTGTTCGACGGCTCCCCTTCGAGTGGCAACGACTGCTGGGGTTACGTCTCCCCTTCGGGTCGTGAGTACGCGCTGATGGGCACCGAGGCGGGCACGAACTTCGTCGAGGTCACCGACCCGGGCAACCCGGTCATCATCGACTACGTCGACGGGCCGGACAGCCTCTGGCGGGACATCAAGGTCTACCAGAACTACTGCTACATCGTCAGCGAGGGCGGCTCGGGCATCCAGGTCGTCAGCATGGCGAACATCGACAGCGGTGACGTCAGCCTGGTCGCGACCGTGACCGGCCCCGGCACGACGGCCACCCACAACGTCGCCATCGACGAGACGAGCGGGTTCCTGTACCGGCTCGGCGGCTCGAGCGAGGGCATGCGCATCTTCAGCCTGGCGAACCCGGCCAACCCGACCTACGTCAACAGCTGGAGCAGCCGCTACATCCATGACGCGCAGGTCGTGACCTTCACCTCGGGTCCGTACTCGGGCAAGCAGGTCGCGTTCGCCTGCGGCGGCCTGAACGGCGGCTTCGACCAGACCGGGCTGACGGTGATCGACGTCACCAACAAGAACAGCATCCAGGTCCTCGACCAGGTCTACTACCCGAACCCTGCCTACTCCCACCAGGGTTGGCTGAGCCCCGACCTGCAGACGTTCTACCTGGGCGACGAGATCGACGAGGACGGCGTCACCCCCTCGACGACCCACGTCTTCGACGTCAGCAACCTGAGCAACGTCCAGTACCAGGGCGCCTTCGACAACAACCTGAAGGCGACGACCCACAACCTGTACACCAAGGACAACCTGATCTTCTCGGCGAACTACCGCTCCGGGATGCGCATCTGGGACGCGACCAACCCGACCAACCCGACGGAGATCGCGTACTTCGACACCTACCCGGGCAGCGACTCCGAGGGCTACAACGGCCTGTGGAACGTCTTCCCGTACTTCCCGAGCGGCACCGTGATCGGCAGTGACCTGGAGCGTGGCCTCTTCGTGTGGACGATCGGCGATCCGCTCCTGGCCATGGCCATCCCCGGCGGCGCGCCGGACACCATCGACCCGAATGGTGAAGACCTGGGCGTCACGATCAGCGAGACCTCACCCGGGGACCTCGTGCCTGGATCGGCCAAGCTGTGGGTCGATGCTGGCGGCGGCTTCAACGACGTCACGCTGATCGACAACGGGGGCGGGAGCTTCACGGCCCACTTCCCGCCGACCAGCTGCGGCAGTGAGGTCGCGTGGTACCTCGAGGCCATGGACGTGGACGGCAAGTTCACCCGCCTCCCGGATACGGCGCCGGGGACGACCTACACCTCGTTCTCCGCGGAGGGCCAGAACGACCTGATCGACAACGACATGGAGACCGGTCAAGGCTGGAGCGCGGGCGCGGCGGGCGACACCGCCACGACCGGCGTGTGGGTGCGCGGCAACCCGATCGGGACCGACGCTCAACCCGAGGACGACCACTCGGTGCCCGGCACCCAGTGCTGGTTCACCGGCCAGGGCTCCAACGGCGGCAGCGTCGGCGAGAACGACGTGGACGGCGGCAGGACGACCCTCCTCACGCCGATCATGGACCTGACCGGCGGGGACATGACGATCAGCTACTGGCGCTGGTACAGCAACTCGGCAGGGAGTTCACCGAACGCCGACACG
>JAQBVH010000793.1 GCA_027623615.1 Planctomycetota bacterium
CGATGCGGAGATTGCCGCGAGCAAGGCTCGCGCCGACCGCGAACAGGGCAATGCCGGAGGTGAGGGTCGCGACCCCGAGGTAGCGCAGCCCGTAGACCCAGTCGGCCGAGAGCGGCAGCTTCTTCGCGTACCAGGGCATGGGCAGCAGCCGCTCGAACGTGAACCAGCGCAGGCTGGTCCACCCGAGCAGGGCGAGGGCGGGCAGCAGCCACTCCAGGCGGCGCCGCGGGGCGAGGAGCACGAGCGCCAGTACGAACAGGGCGCACTCCTGGCGCAGCAGGCAGGCGAGCGCGAGCCAGATCCCGGCGGCGGGTCGCTCCTCGTCGTGGGCCCGGAACCAGAGGGCCAGGAGCGCCGCGAGCAGGGTGGTACCCAGCCCCGTCACCGCGTGCCAGGCCATGGGCGGGAGCAGGGCGATCAGCAGCGCGGGTGAGAAGGCGGCCTCGCCGCGGCGCTTGCGCCACACGTCCCCAACTGCCCAGACCGCGGTGGCGGCGGCGAGGATGCCGACGACCCTTGAGAAGACGGTCGGTTCGAGGCCGAGCTTCAGCGCAGCGCCGAGCAGCATCACCCAGAGCGGGTTGGTGAAGCCCTCGACCGGATCCTCGCCGGGGTTGAAGGTGAAGCCGTGGCCCTCGATCCAGTTCCGCGCGTAGCGGTAGCAGATGAAGTCGTCGTCGGACGGCCCCGCTGACCAGAAGGTGAGCGCGTGCACCAACATGACGGCCGCGGCGATCCAGGGGGCGAAGCGCATCCGCGGCGAGAATACGGTTTCTCGCTCAGGAGCCGAAACGCTGGACGCCGCGCCTCGGTCCCCCCAGGCGGGCGGGTGGGGGTCGCGGCGGGGCCTCCGTCAGCGGCTTCCGTGGTGAGGCGCTCGCTTGCCGGGCGGGTGTGCGACCCCTAGGCGACCCCGTTGGGGCCGCCTACGCCTCCTTCGGAGGCGTGAGTGTTGTTGGCGCCACACCTGACGGTGTGGCAGCCCGGACCGAGCACCTATGGCGCACGCTCCTGGGCGACCCCGTTGGGGTCCGCTAGCTACGACCGAAGATCCGCGCGTAGCGGAAGTGGACCTCGAGGCAGAGAGCCGGCGTAGGCGGACCCCGACGGGCTCGCCGGCTGGACCGCCCCTACTCCCCGTCCGGCCAGACTCCGCCGTCCAGGATCAGCCGCTCGCCGTCGCCGCCACCCTCGATGTCCTCGCCGTGGCCGCCGTAGCCCATGGCTGCCAGGTCGGCGAGGTCGCTCTCGCTCATCGGCTCGCCGGCTTGGCGTGAGGGGAGTCCCACGCGCAGGCGCGTGAGCGCTCCGCGCAAGCGCTCGAGCACGACTGCGTGATCCTCGGTCGCCGATCCCCAGCCGCGGCCGAGGGGGTCGCTGCCGAGGTCGAGGCGCACACCGCCCCAGCCATCCTTGCCCCGCGCTGCGAGAATGCGCTGCTCGTCGCCCTTGATGATCGAGA
The DNA here is from genome assembly GCA_027623615.1 of Planctomycetota bacterium. Classification (GTDB taxonomy): domain Bacteria; phylum Planctomycetota; class UBA1135; order UBA1135; genus JALWOP01. The sequence continues at coordinate 1,463 of JAQBVH010000793.1, forward strand.
CGAGACGCTGGGGTGTGACGCCCTTGTCGAACACGACCAGCTCGGAGAGGTAGGTCCGCGCGCCGTTGCCTTGCTGTCCCCTGGCGATCGGCAAGAGGTCGATGCCCATCGTCCCACCTGACATCGGCGCACCCGCCGCGGCGCAGAAGGTCGGCATCAGGTCGACCAGGCCGCTGTTGCCGGCGATGACGGTGTTGGCAGGCAAGCTCGCCGGCCAGCGCAGGATCAACGGCACGCCCACGCTCTCCAGGTAGAGCTGGTTGCGGTGGGTCTTGCGGCCGTGCTCGAAGAACTCCTCGCCGTGGTCACCCGTGACCGCGATCAACGTGTCCTCGGTCAGCCCGCGCTCGTCGAGAGCGTCGAGGAAGCGACCCAGCTCGTCGTCGACGAAGCGGATCGAGCCGTCGTAGCGCGCGATCAGGTGGTGCAGGTCCTCCGCCGCCATGTCCTTGCGCACTGGCGAATCCGGTGTGGTCACCCGGCGCCCGTCGATCGTCCCGGAGTAGTCCGGGTCGAACAGCTTGTCGTACGGCGCGGGCGGCGAGTAGGGGTCGTGGCAGTCGAATACGTGCAGGAACAGGAAGAACGGCGCGTCGCCATCGCGCTCGCCATCGAGCCAGGCCAGGGCGCGGTCGACGACCTCCGGAGCCGTTGGGCTCGTGTCGTCGAACAGGGTCGGGTGGGCCTGCGCGAGGGCCGCCATGCCCTCCCGGTCGTTCGCGACGCGCAGCGCCTCGAACTGCGGCCCGATCACCGGGTGCGAGTAGAAGTTGTGGTTGAGGCGCTCGTAGACGTCGAAGCCCGGCCCGAATCCGAACTGGGGCTCGAGGTACTTCCAGGTGTAGAAGCCCGCGGTCGCGTAGCCCTCCTGCGCGAGCACCTCGGACACGAACACACCACGCAGGGGCACCTCGACCGGCTTGCCGTCAGCGTCCTTGCGCAGCCACAGCCGATCGTCGTCGACCCCGTGCCCCGAGAGTGGCAAGCCTGTGAGCATCGACAGGTGCGCCGGCAGGGTCCACGAGGTCGTCGCAAGGCAACGCTCGAAACGTACGCCCTGAGCTGCGAGCTGGTCGATGCGGGGGGACGTGTCGCGCTTGTAACCGTACGCACCCAGGTGGTCCGCGCGCAGGCAGTCCACCGACACGAGCACCATGTTCGGGCGGGACACCGGGTCGGAAGATTGTTCCGGGTCGGCGCCGGCGCCGCAGGCGACCAAGGCGGCGGAGAGGG
>JAQBVH010000794.1 GCA_027623615.1 Planctomycetota bacterium
CAGCGCCCAGGCCTCCCGAGGCGCTGCCTCCTCCGCCAGCGCGCCGGTGTAAAGACCCAGCTCCTTGAGCTCCCCATCGAGGCTGACCCACGCGAGGGCACCGCGCTCAGCAAGCTCCTCGGGAGGATGTGCGGGGGGGAGCTTCACGCACGCCGCGTGCACGCGCGCGGCGAGTTCGAGGCAACCGCTCAGAGGCGGGCTCCAGCGGTCCGGGTCTCCGACGCGGCCCTTGCCGCCCGAGCGCCGATCCGGGTCGAGCAGGAGGACGCCGATCGAGGAGTCGCGGAGTGGACCGTGCATGGCGTCGGCCTGGACCACCGACCCGGGCCTCCCGGCCCGCGCGAGGTTCGCGGCGGCGCAGCGGGCGGTCGCCCCATCGAAGTCCCCACCACCTGCGCTGTGTCCGTGTGCCCAACAAGCTAGGAGTTCCGATCCTATTCCACACGTTCCGTCCCAGATGTGGGATGTTCCGAGCCGCTCCTCGATCTGGGCCGCGCGGTGCTGCGCGACGGGCCAAGCGCTGGCTTGCTCCAGCCCCTTGCGTGTCAAGAACGGTAGCAATCCCCCGGGAAACTTGGCTTTCGCACGAAGACGCAATGCGTGGAGCTCAGCCGCCCGTCGGCCGAGGTCGGAGCCGAGTCGAGCATTCAACTGCGTGACCGCCGCGAGCGTGTCAACATCCGGTGGGAGGGAAGCGAGAGCATGCTCCACTTCATTCCCGAAAAGAGGATCATGGAAGGCGGGGTTTCGCACGGTCGTCCCGGTGCCTGGAGGGGCGCCACCACCGGCTGCTGGGAGCTCCGCGATCGAAGGAGGAGGAGATCCCGTGAGTCGCATCTTATTGATCGAGGGAGACCCGGGCGAGCGGCTGATCCTGCGAAGCCGCTTGACCGAGCTCGCACACGAAGTCCTGGTCGCCGAGAGCGGAGCCCAGGGACTGGTCGAGGCCCGTGCTGGAGCCGTGGACCTGGTGCTGTTGTCCATCGACCTCGGAGGGGGCGTGGACTGCGCCGAGGTCTGCCGGCGCTTGAAGGCGACACCGGGTCGGAATCGCGTCCCCGTCCTCGTCTACGCCAACACGGCCACCTCGTCCGACACGGCCGACCGCATGTACGACGCGGGCTGCGAGGCCTTCATTCCCAAGGCGCAGCTGGCCTTCCTGGATCGAATGCTGAAAGTCCACCTGCGGTTGAAGTCCCACGGAGACGAAGTCTTCGAGCAGAACCGGGTGCTCGACCTGGAGAACCGACGGCTCGCTGAAGAACAGCAACGCGCCGTCGATCTGGACGCCGCGGAGGACTCCGACGACGTCCTCTCCTTGATCAGCCGCGAGCTGGCAGCCGGGCGCCCCGATGGGGTGTTGCTCGTCGACGCCGAAGGGGTCGTGCGTGAGTGCGACCGCGGTGCCTCGGAGCTGCTCGGGACGCGGCTGGTGGGTTCGACCCTGGGTCGGCTAGCCCCCGGTTGTGGCCTGGAGGCCTTCGTGCGTGATGCGCGTACCGCGCCGCGCGAGGGGTTCCGCTTCGACATCTCCGAGCGCCGCGACCGCAACCCGCGCTCGCTCAGCGCTTCGGTCATGCCGGTCACCGCAGGCGGCGAAGGCCAGCACCTGCGCGTCGTGCTCCTGATCGATGTCGGCAAGCGACGCCTCACCGAGGAGCTCGCCAGGGCCCACGCCCCCGGCATCCCCCGCCAGCAACTCGGGGCGCTGGTCGAGGCGGCCCGGGCGACCTACATCCCCGACTCCCTGGTCGGCTCGTCGCCCTCGATCGTCGCGATCCGCAAGCACGTCGCGCGCTTGACCCAGCTGACCACCCCCGTCTTCGTCACCGGCGAAGCGGGAACGGGCAAGCAGCTCGCCAGTCGCATCCTTCACTACTCAAGCCCGCGTACCGGCTCGTTCCTGCAGGTCCGCTGCTCGGCCCTGAACGAAGAGGCCCTGCGCGCCGAGCTCTTCGGCGTGGCGCGCGGCAACAAGCAAGGGCTGGCCGAGCACCCGGGCCTGCTCTGCCTGGCCCGGGACGGCACCCTGCTGCTGGGTGAGGTCAGCGCCCTCTCGAAGCCGCTCCAGAAGGACATCAGCGCCGCAATCGAGTCCCACATCATCCGCCGCATCGGTGGAAAGCGCGATGAGCGGGTCGATCTACGCCTGGTTGCCACCAGCACCCGGAACCTCGACGACCTCGTGCGCGAGAAGGTGCTGGTGCCTGGTTTCGCGGACCTCTTCGGGACCCGGCTGGTGTCGATGCCGACCCTCAAAGATCGAAGCAGCGACGTGAGCGAGCTCGCGCACCTGTTCCTCACCAGGTTTGGACCGCGCGCGGGTGCGGAGACGATCGCCGAGGAGGCGATCTGGGTCCTCGAGCAGTACGGCTGGCCCGGCAATGTGGCCGAACTGGAGGACTGCATCGAGCAGGCCTGCTCACGGGTCGAGGGCGACGTCCTCGAGATTGCCCACCTGACCCGGCCCCTGCGCGACTGCGCGGCCGATCTGCCGTCCACGCTGGTGCCCGCTCGTCCGCCGGCCGGCGTTACCCGTTCCCAGCCGCAGCTCGGGGGCGCGCCGATCTCCGGAGCGTCCACGACCTTGGTGGCCAGGCCGTGGGCGATCACCGAGGACGACCCGATCAGCCTCGACCTCTATGAGAAGAAGGTGCTCCTGCGTGCCCTCGACTCGACCGGAGGGGACAAGTT
>JAQBVH010000795.1 GCA_027623615.1 Planctomycetota bacterium
CGCGCGCGTGCGCGCGCCGGTCGGCGTCGTCGACCTCCGTGTGCGCTGGGGCGACCGGGGCTACGCACCGGTCGTCGTGCCCGGCGTCCAGGTGACCGCCGAGGCGCGCATGATGACTGTGCGGATGCAGCGCGGCGTGACCGCGCGGCTCGCGTTCGAGGGCGGCACGCCGCCAGGGGCGCTCTTCCTCCTGCGCGACGACCAGCTGGACCTGGCGCGCGGGGCCGCGTCGGGAGAAGGGAACGTCAGCGTCGGCAGCGCACAGCTCTGGCTCGACGACCTCAGCCTCGTCGACCAGCGCCTGCGACCGGACGACCGTGGGCGCGCCGTTCTCCGCGCGTTGGCGCCCGGGACCTACACACTGCGCGCATTCCCCAGCGACGTCGAGTTCGAGCCGCCGACCATCGAGGTGGGCCAAGGGGACGAGCTGCACCAGGTGCGGTGGCGCTGACGAGCCGCCCAACGGCCAGCGGAGCGGCCTACGCGTCGCGGGCGGCACACCGGAAGGCGTGCCACCCGCAATCAGCGCTGGGGGGCTGCGGCATGGGTGCCGCAGCCCCAGTCATGGCTGCATGACTCCCGACTCCCACGCCGTCAGGTGTGGCCCGCGAGGACAGCACGCCTCCGCCGGAGGCGAAGGCGCCCCGGCTGCGTCGCCTACCCCTTCACCGAAGAGGTCATCAGCTCCGTCAGGAGCTTGGTGAAGCGGCCCGGGTCCTCGAGAGCCATGCCCTCCGCGATCAACGCCTGACCGTAGAGCAGCTCCGCGATCTCCGCGACCCGGGGGCTCTGCGCGTCGACAGCATGGAGCTTCTCGAGGCCCGTCACCAGCGCGTGGCCGGGGTTGAGCTCGAGGATGCGCTTCTGCTTGGGCACGTCCTGGCCGGACCGGCGCAGCATGCGCTCGAGCTGGGGCGAGAGGGCGTTCTCTTCGCCAACCAGCACCGCCGCCGAGTTCTTGAGTCGTGCGCTGAAGCGGACCTCCTGGATGTCGTCGGCGAGGGCAGCCTGCATCGCGCCGAGCAGGCCCTCGAACTCCTTCTGTTTCTCCTCGCGCGCGGCCTTGGCCTCGTCGCCTTCAGCAAGGCCCTCGCCCTTGTCCGCCTGTCGGATCGGCTTGCCGTCCCATTCGGTCAGCCGTTGCAGCATCCACTCGTCGACCGGGTCGGTCAGGAAGAGCACCTCGACTCCCTGGCTCGCGAGCGCTTCCAGGTGGGGCGAGCACTCGAGCACCTTGCGGCTCGTGCCGGTCAGCGCGTAGATCGCGTCCTGGTCGTCCCCCATGCGTTCGACGTACTCGGCCAGGGTGGTCAGGCCTTCGCCGTGGGAGCTCCCGAAGAGCGAGACGCCGCTGACGCGCTGCTCCACGTCGTCGCCGTAGTAGATCCCCTCCTTCAGACATACGCCAAAGTTGCGCCAGAACTCCTCGTAGCGCTCGCGGTCGTCCGCGAGGGATTCCTTGAGGCTGTCGAGAACCTTGCGCACGAGGCGCTTCTGGATCTGCCGTACACGCGGGTCGTCCTGCAGCACCTCGCGGCTGACATTCAGAGGCAGGTCATTGGACTCGACCACTCCGCGCACGAAGCGCAGCCAACCAGGCAGCAGGTCCTCGCAGTCGCGCATGATCAAGATGCGCCGCACGTAGAGGCTGACCTTCGAGGCGCGCGCTGCAGGGTCGAACAGGTCGAAGGGCTGCTGGGCCGGCAGGTACAGCAGCGCCGTGTACTCGAGGGTGCCCTCAGCGCGGAAGTGAATCGTGTCGAAGGGCGCGTTCCAATCCCGGCTGAGGTGCTTGTAGAACTCCTCGTGCTCCTCGTCGGTGATCTCCTCCTTGGGCTTGGCCCAGAGCGGCTTCATCGAGTTGAGCGTGTCCGTGACCTGGTTGGTCTCGGTCTCGCCTTCGATGGGCTTGCCCTCGTCGTCGAGCTTCGGCTTCGTCCGCTCGATCTGCATCTGGATCGGGTACTCGACGAAGTCCGAGTACTTGCGCACGACCTCGCGCAGGGTGAACTCCTGGAGGAACGCGTCGAACTCGTCGCCCTCGCGCAGGCTGAGGGTCACGATCGTCCCACGCCCCAGACCGTCCGCTTCCTCGAGGGAGTAGGAGCCCTCGCCGCCGCTGACCCACACCGAACCGCTCGACTCTCCCGCGCGGCAGGTGGTCACGCGCACCTCGGAGGCGACCATGAAGGCGCTGTAGAAGCCGACGCCGAACTGACCGATCAGGTCCGGGGCGTTCTCAGCACCGCCTTCCTTCAGGGCGTCGAGGAAGCGTCGCGTCCCCGAGCTCGCGATCGTGCCCAGGTTCTGGACCAGCTCTTCGCGCGTCATTCCGATGCCGTTGTCGGCGATGGTCAGTGTGCGTGCTTCGGGGTCTGCGTCGAGCACGATCCCCAGGCTCTCCTCCGCGCCCATCAGCTCGGGCGCGGTCAGCGCTTCGAAGCGCAGCTTGTCCAGGGCGTCGCTTGCATTCGAGATCAGTTCGCGCAGGAAGATCTCGCGGTTGGAGTAGAGCGAGTGGACGACGAGGGAAAGGACCTCGCTCACCTCGGCCTGGAACGCGTGGGTCTCGGTCTGGGTACTCATGGGGTTCGATTCGCTGGGCTCCGGGCAGGGCCGAAAGGCCCCTCAGGGCGAAACATTTTCCGCACCGTGGCCGCCATGGCAACCGGCCAGGGCACTTCGCCCGGAC
>JAQBVH010000796.1 GCA_027623615.1 Planctomycetota bacterium
GCGGGCCGCGGCGGCGCCGGCTTTCCGACCGGTCGCAAGTGGCGCGCGGTGCACGACGCGGACGGTGGGCCGAAGACGATCGTGTGCAACGCCGACGAGGGCGAGCCCGGCTGCTTCAAGGACCGGGTCCTCATGGACCACGACCCGCACGCTGTGCTCGAGGGCATGGCCATCGCGGGTCACGCCACCGGCGCGCAGCGCGGGTTCCTGTACCTGCGCTACGAGTACCCGCACACCGCGGCGATCCTCGCAGCGGCCATCGCGGCTGCGCGCGAGGAGCTGGGCGAGTTCCAGGTCCACGTGCGCCGCGGCGCGGGGGCCTACATCTGCGGCGAGGAGACCTCGCTCCTCAACAGCCTCGAGGGCAAGCACCCCTTCCCGCGCAACCGGCCCCCCTACCCGGTCACCCACGGCTACGAGCAGACGCCGACCGCGGTCAACAACGTCGAGACCCTCGCCTCGGTCGCGCCGATCGTCGTGCGCGGCGCGGAGTGGTACGCGGGCCTCGGCCTCGGCGAGCACAGGGGCACCAAGCTGATCAGCCTCTCGGGCGACATCCAGCGGCCGGGCAACTACGAGGTGCCGATCGGCATGTCGCTGCACACGCTGCTGTTCGACTGGGCCGGCGGCCCGGCCGAGGGGCGCTCGATCCAGGCGGTCACCATGGCCGGCCTGTCCGGCGGTTTCCTCGGGGCCGAGGACCTGGACGCGACCCTCGACGAGCCGTGCCTGCGCGGCAAGGGCTCTTTCCTCGGTGCCGGCGGAATCATGGTCTTCGACGACACGCGCGACATGGTGGTGGTCGCGCACCAGGCCATGTCGTTCTTCGCCCACGAGTCCTGCGGCAAGTGCTTCCCGTGCCGCATCGGCACCCAGCGCCTGACCGAGCGCCTCGCCGGCGACGCCGGACCGATCGACGGCGAGGCCTGGAAGGCCGAGGTCGACGCGATCGGTCACACCATGTCCCAGGTCAGCGCTTGCGGCCTCGGCATCGCCGCGCCGCTGATCACCAAGAGCCTCATGCGCTTGTTCCCAGAGCAGGTGGACGCGCACCTCGCGAAGCGATGACGAACGAACTGATCCTCGACGGCAAGTCCGTGCCCTTCGACGAGGGCGAGAGCCTGTACCAGGTCGCGCGCCGTCACGGCGACACGGTGCCGACCCTGTGCTACGACGACCGGCTCGCGGCCTTCGGAGCCTGCCGGTTGTGCGTGGTCGAGGTCGAGGGCATCCGCAACCCCGTGGCCTCCTGCACGACGATGGCCTCGGCGGGGATGGACGTGCGCACGCAGACCGAGGCGCTCGAGACGCACCGCAAGACCCTCGTGGACCTCGTCGTCAGCGAGAACCCGAGCGGCGCGGTCATCGACCCCCTGCGCGGGCTCGCCTCCCAGGAGCTCGCGCACCTCGCCGTGCGCTACCAGTCCGACGGCTCGCGCTTCCAGGGCAAGCGGTCGGGCACGTCGCGGCACGACGACCCGAACCCGATGATCCTGCGGGACTACGACCACTGCATCTCGTGCTACCGCTGCGTGCGGGTCTGCGAGGAGCAGGAGGGCGACTACGCGATCAGCATCGCGAACCGCGGCTTCGGCACCCAGATCACGACCGAGTTCAACGGCTTCCTGCCCGACTCGGACTGCACCTTCTGCGGCCAGTGCGTGCAGACCTGCCCGACCGGGGCGCTCGGGGACCAGCGCGCCCTCAAGCACGAGACCCGACCGGGGAAGCTCGAGGCGACCCGCTCGGTGTGCCCCTACTGCGGCGTCGGCTGCAGCGTCGACATCCTCACGAAGGAGGAGACCATCGTCGGCGTGCGCCCGGCCATGGACGGTCCGGCCAACGAGGGCGCCCTCTGCGTCAAGGGCCAGTTCGCCTGGGAGTGGGTGCAGCACCCCGATCGCCTCCGGATGCCGCTGGTGCGCAGGGACGGCGAGCTGGTGGAGGTCTCGTGGGAAGAAGCCCTCGACCGCGCCGCTGACGGCCTCGCCAAGGCGCGCGATCAGCACGGCCGGCACGCGATCTACGCCATCGCCTCCGGACGCGCTCCGCACGAGTCGGCCTACACGGTGCAGAAGCTGGTGCGCGCCTGCTTCCAGTCGAACCAGGTCGACAACTGTAGCCGTGCCTGACACAGCCCCACGGTGGCCGGTCTGGCCGCCACGCTCGGACGCGGTGCGATGTCGAACCCCCTGGCCGACATGGACAAGCCGGACGTCATGTTCTGCATCGGCACGAACATGACCGAGTGCCACCCGGTCGCCGCCACGCGCCTCAAGCGCGCGGTCGCGAAGGGGGCCCGGATGATCGTCGCCGACCCGAGGCGCATCCCGCTCGCGGACTACGCGGAGCTCTACCTACCGATCCGGATCGGCTCGGACGTCGCGCTGCTCCTCGCGATGGGGCACGTGTTGGTCCGCGACGGGCTGGTCGACGAGGACTTCGTGGCGGCCCGCACGAAGGACTTCGAGGCGTTCCGGGACCACGTGAAGGACTTCACGCCGGAATGGGCTTCTGGCATCTGCCAGGTACCCGCCGCGGACATCGAGAAGGCCGCCCACATCTACGGCTCGGCCGGCCGTGCGGCGATCTACTACACGCTCGGCATCACCGAGCACATCTGCGGCGTCGACAACGTCCAGAGCCTGTGCAATCTGGCTTTGGTCACCGGCAACCTCGGGCGTGAGGGAGC
>JAQBVH010000797.1 GCA_027623615.1 Planctomycetota bacterium
TCGCTGCCCATGAGCTGGAGCCCGATGGGTCGACCGTGGGTCGGCCCGACGAGGTGGCGCCGCACTTCGACCGCGCGCCTGGGACGGTCGAGAACTCGCAGGAACTCGGTCGTCACACCGCCCAGGTGCGCGGCGCCGTTGCGCGCGAGGACCAGGTGTCGAAACACCCGATCCGTCACCCCCTCCATGGGGGCGAGCACGAGGGGCGCGGTGAACGGCAAGGGCTGAGCCATGGGAGAGATCCTACGGGCCAGGTGATCCGAGCGCGCTTACCCGCCAAGTACCGCCGACCGTCCGGCCCGGGAACTAGACTGTCGCCTCATCCCCCGCTCCCATGCATTCCATGCTTCGAATCCTCGCCTGCACTGTTCTCCTTGCCTCTGCCGCCCTCGCCCAAGACGATGCCGCGGAACAGGAGCCGCCGCGCGGCCTCGTCATGAGGACCGACGGCGCGACCCCGGGCTACACGCTGTTCTCGCCCCTGGCCTCGGCGAACACCTACCTGGTCGACCTCGACGGCAAGGTCGTGCACACGTGGAAGCACGAGTACAACCCCTCGTCGATGGTGTACCTGCGGGACAACGGCAACCTCGTGCGCTGCGGCCATGACAAGGGCACAGGCCTGTTCAACGGCGGCGGGATGGGCGGGATCCTGCAGGAGTTCGACTGGGACGGCGAGCTCGTCTGGCAGGACGACCTCAACACCGACAACTTTCACCAGCACCATGATGTCGAGCTCTTGCCGAACGGCAATCTGCTCGTGATCGGTTGGGAGGCCAAGACCCCCGACCAGGCCATTGCTGCCGGTCGCGATCCCAACGCGGTGGGGGAGAAGGGGCTCTGGCCCGACGTCGTGCTCGAGCTGAAGCCGACGCCGCCCGTGGGGTCCGAGGTCGTCTGGGAGTGGCACGTCTGGGATCACCTGATCCAGGACTTCGACTCCGAGAAGCCCGGGTACGGCTCGATCCCGGATCACGCGGGCAAGCTCGACCTCAACGGCGATCACCGTGACCAGCCCCCGGTCACCGAGGCAGAGCGCCGTCGCCTGCGGGAAGTCGAAGAGCAGATGAAGGCCCTCGGCTACTCGGGTGATGACGAGGCGGAGGAGGCGGGCGACCCGAGCGAGGAGGACCTGCGCCGCCTGCGCTCCCCCGACTGGATGCACACCAACGCGGTCGCGTACCTGCCGCAGCACGACCTGATCGTGATCTCGTCCCCCGAGTTCAACGAGGTCTTCGTGATCGACCACTCGACCACCACCGCGCAGGCAGCCTCGTCGAAGGGCGGTCGCCACGGAAAGGGCGGCGACTTCCTCTGGCGCTGGGGCAACCCGCGCAACTATGGCGCAGGCAAGAACCGCGACCGGCGACTCTTCTACCAGCACGACCCGACCTGGCAGGTCGCGGCGGACGGCGGCGTGTCGCTCCTGCTGTTCAACAACGGCGGCGGGCGCCCGGGTGGTGCGCCCTGGTCCGACGTGATCCAGCTCGAGCTGCCCCTCCGTCAGACGGGATTTCAGCGCGAGGAGGGCAAGGCCTTCGGCCCGGTCGACCCGGTCTGGTCCTACTCCGACCAGGGCAGCTTCTTCGCCCCGTTCATCTCGGGCGCCCAGCGTCTCCCGAACGGGAACACCCTGATCTGTGAGGGGCCCAACGGCCGCTTGTTCGAGGTCACACCCGAGGGCGAGGTCGTCTGGGATTTCCTCAACGATCTCGGCGGCGACAAGGACTTCGGCGAGAACCACCCGCCCGTGCCCCCGCACGCGATCTTCCGCGCTCATCGCTACGCCCCGGACCACCCGGCGCTGAAGGGCCGGCTGTGAGACGCCTGCTCCTGTCCCTGATCGTCGCCTCAGCGCTGAGCGTCGCCCAGGCCAGGGGCCAGGAGATCCACACGACCCTCGAGCATGTGCTCGTCGAGGGGGGGAGCGCCGTCTGGGAGGTGACGGTACGCGCCCAGGACATCGGCGAACCCGCGCCCGTCGTTCACCTGCAGGACTGGGGCGAGTGGACCGACTACGACGGCTACCTCGAGCTCGTCGAGAGCGACCCGCCGCTCGTGGGAGAGGGCCCGGAGTGGAGGGTCGATCCGGACGCGGACTGGGACGAGCGGCTCCTCGCGCGCTTTCGGCTACACCCGACCGACCTGGGCAGTCCGGAGCAGCGGGCGCACGGCCTGCTGCCGACGACGGGTCCGAGCTACACCTTCGGCTACTCCTGGAACGTGATCCCCAACCTCCTGCGAGGGGGTTCGCCGATCGAGGCCGAGCGCACCCTCGCCTTGCGTGCCCCCGCGGAGGTCATGATCACCAGCGGCTGGGTCGGCCACGGCCGTGGTCACCAGCACTTCGACCTCGACGCGAACCAGGGCAACGCGATGGTCGCCTTCGGCGAGTGGACCTCGATGGATGACTCGGGCCTGGTCGAGGTGTATCAGTTCGGCGGCACCTTCCCGATCGCAGAACAGGTCCACGCGCTGATCGAGAAGCTCCTGCCGACGATGGAGGAGGGCTGCGCTCACCCGGCCGCGAAGCCCCAGCGTGTCTTCGTCGTCGACAACAAGGCTGGCGGCACGGGCACGGACTTCGGCCTGCGCATCGGCTTCACGGCGGGCATGGACGAGGGCACCTTCGAGTCGCCCTACTTCCTCCAGCTCGTCGCCCACGAGCTGTTCCATCACTGGCTCGGC
>JAQBVH010000798.1 GCA_027623615.1 Planctomycetota bacterium
GCTGCGGTCCAGGTTCAAGTAGTGACGGAAGCGCTTCGACCAGGAGGCGCGCACACGGGGCTGCTCCGGGTCGAACTCCCAGGGGTGCAGGTAGATCGCAGTCGGCCGCCCCATGGCCTCGAGCCGCGCCAGGAGGCGCCGGTGCAGGCCGCCGGGCAGGAGGCGGAAGTAGCCACCGCCCCCCACAGGCCAGTTGCGTCCGAAGAGCGGGTAGGTCGCAACCGGGAACTCGATCAGCGGGCCAGCCGGCGTCTCGATCGTGCTGATCCCGGCCTCGAAGTCGGGAATGCCGTAGGTGGGGTGGCGCACCGGATGGATGCTCGAGTCGTAAAGGTAGCCGCGACGCGCGAGCCCCTCGGTCGCCCACCAGGTCTCCCTGGTCAGGGTGAACGTCGAGGCGCGAAAACCGACCGGCCTCGGCGCCCCTGCAGCCTCGATGGCCTGTTCCGTCAGGGCCAGGTGCTCCTCGAAGCCCTCGGAGCCTACGTCCCCGAGGAAGCGATGGTCGTACCCGTGGGAGGCGACCTCGTGCCCCGCCTCGTGAACCCTGCGCACCCAGTCCGGGCGACGTTCGGCCACCCAACCCAGGAAGAAGAACGTCGCGCGAGCGTCGGCCTTCTCGAGGGCGCCGAGGACGCGCTCCATGCCCACGTCGAGCCGGCTGGCGACTGCGTCCCACTCGTCCATCGGAAAGAACGCCCGCAGGTTGGCGACCTGGAAGAACTCCTCCACGTCGAAGGAGATCGAGTGCACGCGCGGGGAAGTCATGCCAGTCCTTCGATCGCAGCCACGACCCGGCGCGCGTTGCCGCGCCAGGTCAGATCCCTTGTCACGATCGCCGCTGCGGCGGCCCGGCCCAGCTCGCCCCGCAGCTTCGGGTTCGCCACCAGCTCGACCAACGCCTGGCGCAGCGCGTCCCCGTCCCCCGGCGGAACGAGCAGCGCGTCCCGGCGATGGGTCAGGACCTCGCGCAGGTTGGGCTGGTCCGGCGCGATCGTCGCGACGCCGGCGGCCATGTACTCGTGCAGCTTGAGGGGCGACGCGTAGGGGTTGATCGCCGGCACGAGCCCCACGTCGAACGCGGGCAAGAGGCCAGGGATCGCCGCATGGGGTCGCGAGCCTGCGAAGTGCACGCGGTCCGCCACGCCGCAGCGAGCGGCAGCGGCGCGCAGGTTGTCCTCGGCCGGCCCAGCCCCGACGAGCACGAGTCGGGCCTCGCTCAGCACCGGATCGGTCAGGGCCTCGACCACCAGGTCGAGCCGGTGCCAGTCCCGGTAGTAGCCTGTGAAGCCGAGCACGGGTCCCGTGTCGGCGGGCAGGCCCAGAGCTGCGCGCGCGGCCACCGGGTCGGGGTCGCTGTACTGCTCGGGGTGGACGCCGTTGGGCGTGACGATCAAGCGCTCACGCTCGACGCCCAGCTCGACCAGCATCTCCCCCAGCACCGCGGTCACGACGCAGACGCGCGTTGCGCCCGTGAAGATCTTCGTCTCGACCCGCGCGGCCATGTTCGGGAAGGACAAGCCGCGGGTCTTCGAGAGCTCGAGCACCATGGGTGAGTTGACCTCGAGCACCAGCGGCACGCCCAGGCTGCGCGCAGCGCGCACACCGGCGCTGTTGCCGAAGGCGTAGCGCTCGTAGATCGCGGTCGGGCTGAACTCCCGGCCGGCACGCACCAGGCGTCGCGTGGCTGGAACGGAGTAGCCGTACTCGGCCAGCTCACGCACGAACCTCGGGATGCGGCCGATCCAGGACCAGGACCTGGAGGCCTCCTCGATCTTGGCCGGCGGCTCACCGTCGGCCTTCGCGACGAGGGCCTCCTCGCGCACCTCGTGACCCTCCGCGCGCAGGGCAGCAATCATCGAGCGGATGTGCACCGCCTGGCCGTCCTCGGCCTGGGTCCGATGGTGGTAGAGGAGCTTCACCGGCAGGGGATCAGGAGGAGGGCAGGGTCGTCCGGCGGAATCCCCGTGCGGCCCGGGGGCGCTGACCGAAGCCCGTGCCCTCGACGGCGACCAGCGTCCCACCGCGGCGACGTCCGCGCCCGCGCGCTGGGATGGCGTGGTCCTTGTTCATCTCGAACCGGGCGATCCGGCCGAAGACGAGCACGATCGCGACGTAGTGGTAGATCAGGTCGAAGTGCGCGCGGTTGAGGAACATGCTGCCCAGCATGAAGGTGAAGATCGCAGCCTCGAACATCGTGCAGTAGGACAGGATCCAGCTCGAGTGGTAGCGCGCCTTCGCCAGGCGCCGCACGGCCCAAACGTCGAGGATCGAGATGAAGAGCAGGGCCATGTACAGCATGAACGCCGGCGTGCCGCACTCGGCCCAGATCTGCAGGTAGGAGTTGTGGGCCACGATCGTGCCCTCCCCCGCGAGCTGCTCGGGGGCCGGGTTCGGCTCGTAGCTCAGGTAGTTCATCTGGAAGCGCCGGAAGCCAACCCCGGTGATTGGGTTGTCCTCGATCATGCGACCCGCGACCTTCCAGGCCTTGATTCGGCCCGCCGCCGAGCCCTCGGTCTGGTAGTCCTTGATCGACTTGATGCGCTCGAGGTACTCGCCAGGTGCCAGGGCGACGACGGCCCCCGCCATCAGCAGGCCGAGGAAGACTCCGAGCAGGCGGTTCTTCGAGCGCCAGATCAGAATCATCGTGGCCAGCGCCATCGACAGGGTGCCACCCCG
>JAQBVH010000799.1 GCA_027623615.1 Planctomycetota bacterium
GCGCACCGAGGGGCTGGGCGACGTGGTGCGCGACGACGTGGACGGCCTCTTGTTCACCCCGGGCAGCGCCCTGGAGCTGCGCAGGGCCCTCGAGCGGTTCGCGGACGAGGAGTTCCTGCTCGATCGCTTCGAGCTCGAGCTGCGCGCGCCGCGCACCATGCGATCGGTGGCGCGCGAGTGGATCGACACCTACCGCGAGCTGATCGAGGATCGGGCCGCCTCCCGTCCGCAGCCCCAGGTCCCGGCCGAGCTCGTCGCCCTGCGCGGCCGCTTCGAGGACCTCGCCCAGCGCTCGACGCGGGAGCTGATGGGTCAGGTCCTGGCGGGCCTCGAGCTGCTCGGAGAGCAGATGGGGCTGGCGGCGACGCCGCGGGACTTCTTGTTGTCGGCGGTCGGTCGTGGCTCGGCCCTGCGCGACAGCGCCGCGGCGGACCGTCGCGTGATCGAGCGGCTGCAGCGCGGCCACGAACGCCTGAGCCAGGCGCGCGCGGACCTCGAGCAGCGTTCGAGTTGGCACACCTCCCAGCTGGCCGAGCTGCGCGAGCGCCTCGAGGAGCGCGCCGCAGCCCTCCAGGCCAGGGGTCAGGAGGCCATGCAGGCGCGCCGTGCCCGGGACGAGCTGGCCCAGGCCAAGGAGGCGGACGCGGAGGAGCGCAGTCGCCTCGAGGGCGAGCTGGCCGAGCGCTTGTCGGCGATCGCGGGCCTCGAGCAGGAGCTCGACACGACCAGGGGCGCCCATGACCGGCTCGAGGAGGAGCGCGTCGCCCTCGCGCGCACCCTCGCCGAGAGTGCCCAGGAGCTGCGTTTCCTGCGCGAGCTCGCCCTCGGGGACGAGGACGACGACGCCCTCAGCGATCGCGAAGTGGTCGAGGCGCACCTGACGTCCCTCGAGAGGGAGCTCGGCGGCCTGCGCGACCACGAACAGTGGCTGCGCCGGGAGCTCGGCGGCCTGGTCGAGGTCCTGACCAAGGTCAGTGACACGATGGCGCAGGCGCGGCCGGACGAGCAGGGTCTGAACGCGGGGCGCGACGGCCTCGAGCGCATCGTGCGCGAGCTGGGTTGGCGCCGGGGCGAGATGGCCGCGGCGCGCGAGGCGAGCAAGCGCTGGTTCACGCGCCTGGCCGGCGGAGAGCTGGCGACGCGGATTCAAGGTTGGCAGGAGGGCGAGGCATGACCCCGCGCGCAACGATCCTCGTGCCGGCGGAAGCCGACACGGCCCTGCTCTCGGGCCTGATCGAGAGCCTCATGCCCCAGCTCACCGACGAGGACGAGCTGATCCTCGTCGACGACTCCGGTGAGGGCGTGATCGCGGCCTGGGCCGAGGAGCACTGCAGCTCGGCCAAGGTGATCACGCGCGAGCTGGCGGGCGGCATGGCGGCCGCGATCCAGGACGGCCTGGCGGCCGCAACGGGCATCGTGGTCGTGCTGCTCCAACCTCGCGCGCGCTTGCGACCCGGCTGCCTCGAGCAACTGATCGAGGCGCTCGAGGACCTGAAGGTCAACGTCGCGGCCGCGGAGGTCGTGGATGGCGAAGGCAGCGGCGGGGCGCCGGCCATGTGCTTCGACGACGGTCGCCTGCACACGGTGCAGCGCGAGAGCAGCGGCTTGGAAGAGCCCTTCCCCGTGCCCTTCGCGCCGATCGAGGCCTTCGCCGTGCGTCGTTCGCAGTTCACGGCGCGTGGGGGACTCGATCCGCTCTTCCTCGCGTCGGGCTGGGCAGGCGTCGACCTCGGCCTGGCCACCTGGCGCTCCGGAGCGAAGGTCGTCCAGGTGCCCGCGGCCCAGATCGAACTCGCGCAGCACTATCCCCAGCCAGGGTTGCCGGCCGAGCTCGCCCGCGCCGGCCTGGAGCGGGACCGCCTGCTCACCTTCTGGAAGTACGTCGACACCCGGCCGCTGGCCCACGACCACCTGACCGCCCTCTGGCGCGATGCCCTCGACGCAGGCATCGCCGGGCGACGCGAGGAGCTGATCTGGATGGCGCTCGCGCTGCAGGAGCTGCGCGGGGCGAACGCCTCGCGCCGCGCCCTCGGGCAGCCGCGCCGCGCCCTGGAGCAGATGCTGCGCGAGAGCGACCCGCTGGGCGCGTAAGCGCCCGGTGGGTGGGAGTACGGTGCCGGGAGTACGGTGCCGTACTCCCAGCCCCCTTGGCGAGGGTCGCGGCCTCAGGCCGAGCGAACCGCCGCGAAGAGGTGCTGCTCGAGCTGGTCGAGGTAAGCGGCCGGCGCGAAGTCGCGCGCCAGCCGTGCACGGCCGGATGCGGCGAGGCGGGAGGTGGCCTCGCGGTTGACGAGGGCGTGCTCGATCGCGTCCCGCAGGGCCTGCGGGTCACCGGGTGGCACGAGCCAGCCGCCGAGACCCTCCACCAGCCAGGGGCCAAGGCCTCCGCGATCGACTGCGACGACCGGCACGCCGCGGGAGAGGGCCTCGAGGCCCGCGCAGCCGTAGCTCCCGGGACGCTCACCGGGTAGGAGGGCCAGGTCGGCCTCGAACCAGCGCCGGGCCAACGAACGCGGGTCGACCCAACCGGCGAGGGACATCCGGTCCGTCAGGCCGAGGCGAGCGATCTGGAACTCGAGCCAGCTCGCCGCGGGTCCGGTGCCGACCAGCTCGACGTGCAGGCGCGTGGACATCCCACGCACCGCGTCGAGCAAGTGCGGCAGGCCGCCGTCG
>JAQBVH010000800.1 GCA_027623615.1 Planctomycetota bacterium
CAGGGGGAACCCTGGCGGGTGAAGGTCACGAGGAGTGGTCAGCGCTCGCCCCAGGCGCGTACACCGTCGCCGTGACGCACGCCGGCTACCCCGACTGGACCCGTACCATCGAGCTCGAGGGCGAGCAGCGCTCGCGCCTGTACGTGCAGCTGCGCGAGGAGATCGAGCTGCGTGGGCAGGTCGTCGATCGGTTCGGCGCTCCGATCCCGGGTCAGCAGGTCTGGTGCCTCGCGGCGGGCCAGACCCACCCCTTCAACGTGGAGGGCGCGCGCCACCTGCTCGGAGCCGTCGCGGATCGCGAGGGTCGCGTGAAGCTGACCCTGCCCAACGGCGGTGAGTGGCGGATCTCGATCGGCCGTGTCGCCAAGCAGGAGCTGGTGGGCCAGCGCCGGACGATGGCCCACGGCGGACCGGATCGCTTCATCGCGGTCGTGGGCGGCGCCACGCGGTTGAACCTCGAGGTGCAGTTCGCCAGCGACCCCGAACCGCTGACCGCGATCGTTCTGCAACGCCGCGAGGACGCAGTCGCCGACCGCGGCGACGAAGGCGGGACGTCGCTCAAGGACGTGGACGACCCCGCGCGCCAGGAGCGGCTCGAGAAGGCCTTCTCCCGCGGCGACCTCGAAGTGGGACCGAACCGGATCGACCTTGGCGACCCCGGCGCCGGCCCGACGCTGCCCGACTGGGTCAACCGCATGAGTCGCAGCGTCGGCAACGATGGCCGCGTGTCGTTCGAGCACCTGCTCTCCGGTCGCGAGTACCGTCTGGGAGTCGTGCGTTCGGGCGAGCGCTACGAATCCCAGACGAGCTTCGTGCTGACACCCGACGAGCTCCTGACCGTCAGGGCCCGGGTGCCTGCGTCGCTCGGCCCGAGTGACGAGCCGCTCGTCGCCCCACTGCACATCTCGCTGCAGCACGGCAAGCCCGGCGAACAGGACCTCGAGCCTGGCATCCACTGGCAATGAAGCGCTCCGAGAAGGCAGCGCGGATCCAGGAGATCCTCGACGAGCTCTACCCCACGATCCCGGTCCCGCTCGACCACGCCGATCCGTTCACGCTCCTGATCGCGGTTCTGCTCTCGGCGCAGACCACCGACGTCAAGGTGAACGAGGTCACGCCGGCGCTGTTCAAGGCAGGGCCCACGCCGGCTCGCATGGCGAGGCTGGCCGAGGAGCAGATCCTCGGCTGCATCCGCACCGTCGGCCTGGCCCCCACCAAGGCGCGCAACGTCCGCAAGCTGGCCCAGATCCTCGTCGAGGATTTCGACAGTCAGGTACCCGCCGACTTCGAGCTGCTCGAGTCCCTGCCCGGCGTCGGCCACAAGACGGCCAGCGTGGTGATGGCCCAGGCCTTCGGCGTGCCGGCGTTCCCCGTCGACACGCACATCCAGCGCCTCGCGGCGCGTTGGGGGCTCTCCGACGGCTCGAAGGTCGAGAAGACCGAGGCTGACCTCAAGGCCGTCTTCGCCCGCGAGCGCTGGAACGACGCGCACCTGCAGATCATCTGGTTCGGGCGCGAGCACTGCCCCGCGCGCTTCCACGACCTCGCCGCGTGTCCGATCTGCTCCTGGGCCGCTTCCAAGAAGCGCATGCAGGAGGAGGCCGCGCGCGATGGTCGCAAGCGGACCAAGGCGTGAGCGACCCCCAGCTCGAACGCGGCACCGAGGCGCTCGACGCAGGTAAGCCGGAACAGGCCCTGGCCGCCGTCGAAGGTCGCACGGACCCGGACGCGCACCTCCTCGCGACCTGGGCGCTGATCGACCTCGGTGAGCTGGCCTCCGCGCGCGAGCGCTACGACGCCGCGCGCGAGGGGCTCGGCGTGGAAAACGTCGATGTGATCTGGCTCGGGGCCGAGCTCGCCCTGCGCGGATGGGACGTGGAGGGTGCGAAGCGAGGCTTCGAGCAGCTCGTCGCCGCGACCGGGGCGCCCGCGTTCCTCGATCGCCTGTCGCTCTGCCTCGAGCTCGAGGAGGACTGGACCGCTGCAGAGGCCCTGCTCGAGCGAGCGTCGCGGGCCGACCCGACGGGCAGCCCGCTCCCCGCGCGCTTCGACGAAGCCGCCTTCGACGCCGTGGTGGCCCAGGCCGTACAGGACCTGGCGCCGCGCTTTCGGGAGGCCCTCGACCAGTGCCGCGTCGTGGTCGAACCCATGCCCTTTCGGGACCTGATCGACGACGAGCACCCTGAGTGGGTGCCGCCGGATCTCCTCGGCCTGTTCCACGGATTGACCTTGGAGGAGCTGTCGGAGGGCGACGGCGGCGAGCTGCCCTCGTCGATCTACCTCTTCCAACGCAATCTCGAGCGGGCTTGCGTCGACCGGGAGGCCCTGGCGGAGGAGATCCGGATCACGCTCTACCACGAGCTGGGGCACTTTCTCGGCCTCGACGAGGACGAGGTCGACGCGATGGGGCTCGGTTGAGCCCCCAGTTGAGGGCCGGCGCCCTTGCGGGTCTGACGACCAGCCTCGATCATCTGCGCCATGGATCGATCCGAGTTCCTGCGTCTGGCGGACGAGTGCCTCGAGCGAGTGGCCAACTGGCTCGAGGGCTTCGACCCCGACGAGGTCGACTTCACCGCGGCGGACGGAGTCCTCAAGCTCGAGTTCCCCGACGGGGTGACCTTCGTCCTCAACCGTCAGACCGCAGCGGAGCAGATG
>JAQBVH010000801.1 GCA_027623615.1 Planctomycetota bacterium
GCCCAGGACCTCGAGCGCGCCGACGCGGTGCTGCGCCAGGTCAAGGTCAGCCTCAAGCCCGGGCTGCGCGCCGCGAACCTGCAGCTCCACCCGGCCGAGCTCGGCCGGATCACGATCCGCCTGCGCGTGCAGGACGACGGTGTGCAAGCCGTCCTGCGCGCGGAGAGCGAGGCCACCCTGGCCACCCTCGAACGCCACCTGCCCGAGCTGCGCGCCATCCTGGCCTAGCAGGGCTTCGCAGGCGCCGAGTTCGACCTCGGGCTGGCCAGCCAGTCGGACCAGGGCGCGGCCCAGAACGACTCCCAATCCGGCCGCGGCGCTTCTGCCGACGGCCCCATCGAGGAGGAGATGCACCTCGATGCCATGGCCCTCGCTCGTCCGCTCGCCGCGGCCGAGGGGGGCGTCGACTTCCTTGCCTGAACCATCATGATCCAAGGCCTTGCTTCTACCGATCCGATTACTGGCGCCGCGGCCCCTGGGACCCAGGCGCTCGACAAGGACGCGTTCATGCAGCTGCTCGTCGCGCAGCTCAAGAACCAGGACCCCATGGCGCCCACCGACAACCAGGAGTTCATCGCGCAGCTCGCGCAGTTCTCGTCCCTCGAGGAGATGCAGGGCGTGAACGAGAACCTGGTCGCGCTCGCCTACCTGCAGGAAGGCAACGCGATGCTCGGGCAGCTCACCAACTCAAGCGCGTTGATCGGCAAGCAGGTCACCTACAGCGGTGAAGACGGCAGCGAGCAGACCGGCGTGGTCGACGCGGTCAAGCTCGTGAACAGCCAGGTCATGCTCTCGATCGGCGGCGAGGACGTGCCCTTGACGGCCCTCAGCGGCGTGAGCGGCAACGAGGGTGCTGGTGACGATGGCGGCCAGGACGACTCGGGCGACGAAGACGGGGAGGCCTGATCCATGGCCGCCTCCCTCTTCACCGCCCTGAGCGGCATGACGGCCAACCAGCAGTGGATCGACGTCATCGGCAACAACCTCGCCAACTCGAACACCCCGGGCTACAAGGTCACGCGCGCCACGTTCGCCTCGACCTTCGCCCAGACCCTGCGCTTTCCCTCGGCGCCGAACGGCAACCTGGGCGGCACGAACCCGACCCAGATCGGCCTCGGCGTCACGCTCGCAGGCACGGACCGCACCTTCAGCCAGGGCGGTCTTACGAACACGGGTCGGATCTTCGACATCGCCATCGAGGGCAAGGGCTTCTTCGCCCTTTCCAACGGCAGCCAGCGCTACTACACGCGCGTCGGCACGTTCGGCCTCGACGCGGAGCGCAACCTCGTGGATCAACGCACCGGCATGCGCGTGCTCGACCCGACCGGCAGCTCGGTCAACGTCGACACAGAGGCGCTCTTCCCGCCCCAGGCGACCGCGTCGTTGGAGCTGAAGGGCAACCTGCCCGCGGTCGTGACCGGGCCGCTCGCCGAGGTCCTGACCGGTACCACTGGCCTGGAGATGGGTACCGCGCCCGCCCTGCAGAGCACGGGAACCGGTCCCTTCGCCGTCACGCCGGGCGCCACCTACACGCTGGAGGTCGCGGTCTCGGGCGGCGCGCCGAAGCTCGTGACCGTCCCCGACGCGGACAACGACGGCTTCCTCACGACGGGTGAGATCGTCGCGGCCCTCGACGCGCTGGACGACGTGCATGCTTCCGACGTTGGCGGCCAGGTCTTCCTCGAGACCGACCGGACGGGGGAGGCGGTGAGCCTGAAGATCAACGCGGGCGCCCCGAACGACCTCGCCAGCGTGATGAACATGCCGACGACGCAGGTCAACGGTACCCAGGACGTCAACTTCCTCGCGGACATCAACACCCTGCCGTCGAACGTCGTCGACTACGTCAACGGCGACCAGATCGATATCCAAGGGGTCGATACCGATGGTTCCCCTGTCTCGGGCACCTTCACCTACGGCGTGGACGGGACGACGATCGAGGACCTCCAGCAGCACATCGACAATCTCTACACGGACGCCGAGGTGACCCTCAACACCTCGGGCCAGCTCGTCGTCACGGCCCAGACCCCTGGCGAGGCCGACCTCCTGCTCACGATCAGTGACAGCGGTTCGGCGACCGGCAACACGAACTGGACCGACTACGCGGTCAGCGTGACGTCCGAGGGCACGGCCCCGGACAGCGTCGTCACCTCGACCGAGGTTTACGACAACGCCGGCGTGGCCCACACGGTCACCCTGACCTTCGAGCGTCAAGCGAACTCGACCTGGAACGTCATCGCCTCGGTCCCCGAGGAGGAGGGCACGGTCCTGCAGGGTGGCGAGGACAGCCCGATCACCGGTCTGATCTTTGACCAGGACGGGGCGCCCCAGGGCCTCGGTTCGGTGGACTCGACGGTCTCGGTCTCCTTCACCGGCCAGCCCGGCGCCCAGTCCCTCAGCCTGGACCTCGGCACGGACGGCGAGTTCACCGGCCTGACCCAGTTCGGCAGCCAGACCAGCACGTACATCTCCTACCAGGATGGCTACGGCGACGGCGAGCTGGCGAACGTGAACGTCAACGCCGACGGCACGATCGACGGCTTCTACACGAACGGGCAGACCCGAGCGCTCGGCTCGATCGGGATTGCCACGTTCGCGAACGAGGAGGGCCTGTTCTTCGAGGGCGACAACCTCTTCCTCGAGGCCGCGAACTC
>JAQBVH010000802.1 GCA_027623615.1 Planctomycetota bacterium
GTCGCCGACATGCTGACCCGCATCCGGAACGCCAATGCGATCGGACGCCGAGTTGTCTCTATGCCCGCCTCCCGCCTCCGCGTAGCGATCGCCGAGGTCCTCAAGCAAGAGGGCTTCATCGGCAGCTACGTTGTGAAAGACTCCAAGCCCTCGACCACCCTCAGCGTCGATCTCAAGTACGGGATCGACGGCGAGAAGGTGATCCGCGGGATCGAGCGGGTGAGCCGCCCCGGCTGCCGCGTCTACCGCGGCGTCGATGATCTCAAGCCCGTCCTGCGTGGACAGGGCATCCACGTCGTCTCCACTCCCCAGGGCGTGATCTCGGACCGCAAGGCCCGCGAGCTGCGCGTCGGGGGAGAAGTGCTGGCCAAGGTCTTCTAGAGGTTCGCTCCATGTCCCGTATCGGCAAGCAACCCGTCGAGATCCCTGCGGGGGTCACCGTCGACCAGAAGGGTCGCGAGATCAGCGTGAAAGGTCCCAAGGGGAGCCTGAACCTGACCGTGCGACCGGAGATCGATGTCGAGGTCGAGGGGAACCAGATCCTGGTCAACCCCAACGGCTCCGGCCCGACTCGCGAGGCTCGCGCCTTCCACGGCATGACGCGTGCCCTCCTCCACAACATGGTCACGGGGGTGACCAAGGGCTTCGAGAAGCGGCTCGAGATCGTCGGTGTTGGCTGGAACTGCCAGGCTCAGGCCAAGCAGGTCGTGCTGAACATCGGCTTCTGCCACCCCGTGAACATTCCTCTTCCCGACGGCATCGTGGCCGAGTGCCCCAATCCGACGGCGGTGACCATCTCCGGTGCCGACTGCCAGGCTGTGGGCCAAGTGGCCGCCGAAATCCGCGCCGTCCGTCCGCCTGAGCCGTACAAGGGCAAGGGCATCCGATACCAGGGCGAGTACGTCCGCCGCAAGGCCGGTAAGTCCTTCGGGAGCTGATCGACATGCTGAAGTCCGCCTCAATCGGGAAGAACGCCCGTCAGCTGCGCCGCAAGCGACACGTCCGTTGCCGAATCGCGCTGAACTGCAACGTGCCGCGCTTGTCGGTGAACCGCACCTGCAAGCACATCTCGGCCCAGGTCATTTGCGACAAGACCGGCCGTACCCTCGCCACCGCCACCACGACGGCCAAGGCCCTTGCCGATCAAATGAGCGGCAAGACCAAGACCGAGCGCTCGGCGGTGATCGGGGCGGAGATCGCGCGCAAGGCCAAGGAGGCCGGCGTGGACCAGGTCGTCTTCGACCGCGGTCACTCGAAGTACCACGGGCGTGTCAAAGCGCTCGCCGATGCCGCCCGTGAGGGCGGACTGAAGTTCTAGCCACCATGAAGAACCAAGTGGAATACCTCGACCACTCCGAGGTCGATCAGCTCGCCGGCCTCAGCGAGCAGTTGATCAAGGTCAACCGCTGCGCCGCGGTCGTGAAGGGCGGACGCCGCTTCTCGTTCTCCGCGCTCAGCGTGGCGGGGGATCACGAGGGCGTCGTGGGCTACGGCTTCGGCAAGGCTCGTCAGGTGCCCTCGGCCATCGAGAAGGCAGGCAAGGACGGACGCAAGCACCTGCAGCGAGTCCCGCGCACACCGTGGGGCTCGATTCCCCACGAGGTCATGGGTGAGTTCTGCGGCGCGCAGGTGCGCCTGATTCCCGCCTCCGAAGGTACCGGCATCATCGCTGGGTCCTCGGTACGCGCCGTAGCGGAGATGGCAGGCATCAAGAACCTGCTCACCAAGTCCTACGGCTCGACGAACCCGATCAACTTGGTCAAGGCCACCCTCGAGGCCCTGACGAAGCTCCGCACCCCCGAAGAGACCGCCGCCCTGCGTGGCGTCGAGCTCTAGAGAGGAACTGCGCCATGGATCTCAGAACCGTCACCTCCAAGGGCACCAAGTACAAGACCCGCTCCCGCCTTGGGCGAGGGGTCGGGTCCGGCAACGGCAAGACCTCCGGCCGGGGTCACAAGGGCCGCGGCGCCCGCTCGGGTGCCAGCCGCCGACCCGGCTACGAAGGCGGCCAGATGCCGATCTACCGCCGGGTTCCCAAGCGTGGCTTCACGAACGCCCGCTTCCGGACGGACTACACCACGATCAACGTTGACAAGCTGAACGGCTTCAACGACGGGGACGTGGTCGACCTCGCGGCGATCCTCGCGCATGGCCTTGCCAGCAAGAGCACCGACCTGCTCAAGGTGCTCGGCAACGGCGACATCGAGCGCAAGCTGACGGTCCGCACCCAGAAGTGCAGCAAGTCGGCCGTGGAGAAGATTCAGGCCGCCGGCGGCGAGATCGTCTATCTCGACGCGCGTGGTCGTGAGCTCGGCGCCGACGGTGAGGCTGCTGCGGCGGCGCACGTCGCCGAGGCCCCCGAGAACAACGCCGAAGGCGGCGAGGACGCCTAAGACGTGCAGGGCAACTTCCTCCAGCTGTTCAAGATCCCGGAGACCCGGGAGAAGATCTTCAGGACCCTGGGTCTGCTGATCTGCTACCGGATTGGGTTCCAGGTGCCTATCCCGGGCATGGACCCCGCGTTCGTGAAGGACATGTCGAGCCAGGGTGTGCTGGGCCTCTTGTCCGCCCTGTCCGGCGGGAGCCTGGGCGACACGACCGTCTTCGCCCTGGGGATCATGCCCTTCATCTCGGCATCGATCATCTTCTCGATG
>JAQBVH010000803.1 GCA_027623615.1 Planctomycetota bacterium
TTCCCCGCGGACTTCGGAGGCTTTCGCCCCGAGCCGCCGGACCCGGACCTCGAGCCCGACTACTCCAAGCGCTTCGACCTCAGCGGCTACAACCGGATCCAGCAAGAAGAAGCGCACGACTTCTACAAGCGCTGGGTCTCCGACGACTTCCCGCGCTTCCTGATCATCGAGATCCAGCACGCCAACCCCTATTACGACGACTCCTACGCGGTGAACTCCGCGAACCTCGGGCCGTACGGCGACGCGATCACCTACGAGCTGATCCCCCACATCGAGAAGCAGTTCCGCGGCCAGGGCGAGGGGTGGTCGCGCTTCCTCTACGGCGGCTCGACCGGCGGCTGGGAGGCCCTGGCCGCGCAGGTCTTCTACCCCGAGGAATACGGCGGCTGCTTCGCCGCCTGCCCCGACCCGATCGACTTCCGCGCCTACTGCCTGGTCAACCTCTACGAGGACGAGAACGCCTACTGGGAGGCGGACGCCTTCCGCCGCGTCCTGCGCCCCGGCCACCGCAACTGGTTGGGCGAGGTCGACTCGACCCTGCGCGACTGGAACCACATGGAGCTCGCCCTCGGCTCGCGCGGTCGCTCCGGCGACCAGTTCGACATCTGGCAAGCGGTCTACTCACCGGTCGGGGACGACGGCTACCCCAAACCCATCTGGGACAAGCGCACCGGCGTGATCGATCCCAAGGTCGCCGAGCACTGGCGCGAGCACTACGACCTGCGCCACATCCTCGAGCGGGACTGGGAGACCCTCGGCCCGCAGCTGGTCGGGAAGCTCCACCTGTACTGCGGCGACATGGACAACTACTACCTGAACAACGCCGTGTACCTGATGGAGGACTTCCTCGAGGCCACGACCGACCCGCCCTATGGCGGCGTGGTCGAGTACGGCGACCGGGCCGAGCACTGCTGGAACGGGGACCACGAGAACGGGAATCACCTCAGCCGCCTGCGCTACAACACCATGTACCTGCCGCGCATCCTCGAGCTGATCGAGGAGCAAGCGCCGCCGGGCGCCGACCTGAAGAGCTGGCGCTACTAGGCACCCAAACAGCGCCCCACGTTCGCGCAGCGGCCCGCAGACCTCAGGCCCGCTCGCGCAGGTCCGCCAGGTGCGTGCGCCACTCCAGCTCGAGCAGCGCCATCTCACCCAGCTGCTCGCTGAGCTCCGCGAGTCCCTCGGCGGTCGCCCGGCGCACCTCGGCCAGGTCCGCGAGGGCCTCCTCGGCGGCCGCGATCTGTGGGCCCCAGGGGTTCTGGGCGACCCGCTCGGCGGGTGCCGCGTTGGCAGGGGGTGCCGTTTCGGCGGCAGGCGCGAGCTCGCGCGGCAGGTCGAGGTGGGCGCCGGTCAAGAGGCCGGTGATGGCGAGCAGGGTGCGGGCGAGGGCGTTCATGGGTGCTGGAGGGGTGGTCGAGGGCGGTCCCAGGTTGGGCCGGGCCGGCGCTCGAGCCCGTGGGACCTCAGGTCCCCAGGGCCACCGCCAGCACTTCACTCCGTCCCACGCAAACCAGGTGCCCGGCGATCCGGAACAGGTCGCCGCCGCCCATCTTCGACATCGCGCCGCGCAGCGGGGTGCGGGTGTTGTCGCCGGTGGCCTTCTCGACCTCGAACAGGCCGCGGCGCGTGAGGACGTAGAGGTACTCCGCGGTCTCCACGATGTGGCGCGTGTCGCGGGCGACCTGGATCGGGCGGGACCAGACGCGCTCGCCGGTGTGCAGGTCGATCGCGCGCAGGTTGTCGCCGAGCAGGTAGAGGTGCTGCTCGTCGCTGGCGACGATGCGCTCGGACTGGTGGACGCGGGACGTCCACAGCTCCTTCCGCTTGGCGACGTCGAGGGCGAAGCAGTTCTTGTTGCCCTGGCTGCGCAGGTAGAGGATGCCGTCGAGGTAGACCGACGAGCCCGGCGAGGGACCGTCGTCGAAGCGGCGCTCGACCGGGCGCGTGTACGCCCAGCGGATGCGACCCGCCACCGGGTCGACGGCGAGCACCGCGCAGGAGTCGGTCACGACCAGGATCTCGTCCCCGGTGAGCACGACCTGGGGCGCGATCGGCAGGACGGCGCCCGAACCCATCCACATCCAGGGGTTCGAGGCCGCCGCCGAGACGGGCGTCCCCAGCGGCGCGGTCCACAGGCGCGCGCCGTCCGCGAGGGACACCGCGACCAGGTCGAGGTTGTAGGTGCCCTCGCGCTGCATGACCGCGTAGACCGTCCCGTCCGCATGACTCGGGACGCCGATCACGGAAAGGCCCTGGAAGTCGCGGTCCTTGCGCGTCGACCAGAGCTCGCGTCCGATCAGGTCGAAGCAGACGAGGTGGATCGCGGGGCCGGCGCCCGCGTGGTGTACGTCGCCTGCAACGAGCAACCGCTCCCCGATGCGCTCGGCGAACAGGCGCCCCTGCAGCTGGCTCGGCGCGACATCGTTAGGGTGACCGCCGGAGGTCCACTGCTCGTCCCCGGTCGCCGCGCTGAAGCGCTTGACCAGTCCAGCGTGGTCGAAGATCAAGTCGTCTCCCACGATGACCGCCGCGGGGATCGGGGGCTGGGCCGCGCCCTCGTTGGCCACCCAGAACCCGCCGCGGTTGTTGTTCGCCTCCCAGGTGTCGACGCCCAGACGCCAGGCGGCTTCCGGGCGCGCGGCGAGCTCGA
>JAQBVH010000804.1 GCA_027623615.1 Planctomycetota bacterium
AACGGCCCGAGCGCCTGGAAGCCCGGCCGCACCTGGTTCCTGCAGGCCTGGTACCGCGATCCCCTCGGGATCACTGGCTTCAACCTGACCGACGCCTGGCAGGTTACCTTCGTGAACTGAGCCACGGTCAGAGGTCGTGCACCTCGCCGTCGCATGCCACGTGCATGCCGGCGGCGCGGACCCGGCGGCGGGCCTCCGTGCCCGGGACGAGCAGCGGATTCGTGTGGTTCATGTGGAAGAAGCGCACCTTGTCCCGCTCGTTCGCGGGCAGGTCCGCGCAGGGTTCTTCCAGGCTTGGCACCGGGATGCAGCATCCCCACCAGACGTCGAACTTCACCGACGCGGTCGCGGCAACGCTGCAGTTGAATGGGGACGGCCCCGCGGGAGGTGACTCCGCGGGGCCGTCGATCACTGGTCGTCCTCGCCGGGCGCGTGGGTCGCCCGCACTTGGAAGGGTCGGCGGTCGCCGATCGGAGGGCTGGTCAGCGCCTGGTCCTCGATGAGCAGGTCGTCGCCGGCGAACTTGAACTCGAGCGGCTGCTCGGGCCGGGTCAACAGCTCTGCCGTCCCGTCGTCGAGGCTCGTCTCGGCGATCACGAGCCCGGTCTGCGGGTCCATGATCTGCATCGAGACTTCGAAGGACTTGTCCTTGGGCCAGGCCTCGGGCCGCAGCACCGTGAGCTCGACCACGCTGACCGGCGCCATGATCTTCAACCCCTCGAGGGGCACCTCGATCTTCTCGCGGGTGGCGATCACGTCCTCGGCGGAGAAGGTCGTGTGCTTGGTGACCCGCAGGCCGATCTCGTGGCCGCCCTCGCCGAAGCCGTGGAACTCGAAGGTGCCGTCGCCGCTCGTCTCGATCACGGCGGCACCGAGGAAGACCTGGTCTGCGTTCCAGATCATCGTCTCGTTCAGCCAATCGAGCTCCAGGTCACCCTGCCGGGGGAGGCGCCGGGCCTCGAGCTCGAGGCCGCCGTTCGGGTAGGCGCCGTAGTCCTCGACGCGTCCAGCGAGCACCGGGCCCGGGGGGAGCTCGACCTCCTCCTCGAGCTCGATGCGCTCGAGCAGCTGCAGCTCGACGGGCAGCGAGACCGGCGGACGGTCGCCGCCGAAGATCACGAGGGTGAACTCACCTTCCTCCTTGATCTTGAACTCGAAGTCGTCGCCCCAGCTCTGCTGGCTGGCGACGGGCTCCGGCTCGCCCGCCCTGAAGAGCGCGACCTGGTAGGGGTTCGAGAGCCGATGCAGGGTGAAGACGATAGGCATTTGACCCTCGCTGCCGCCCGTGAACACGCTGTCCACGAGGAGCGTGGCTGTCCGCCCCTCGGTGAGGTTCACGCGGAGGCTGCCGAGGTTGCTGGAGGGGTCGGAGGAGGCGATGGTGGAGACGATATCGAACGACGACCCGATCCCCGCCTCCTCCTCGTCGACCCGCCTGGCCACTCCGCTCAGCAACGCCGCGTGCTGTGGAGTCAGCTCGACCTCATGGATCACGTCTTCGCCGGCAGCGGCAAGCTCCAGGTCGAGGGGGGCGAAGGTGACCTCGGCCCGGTCTTCGAAGTAGAGGTCGTGCTTCGCGATCAGCTCGAAGGTCTGCGCCTCCCCGAACCCCGCTGCTTGCAGGGGCTCCGTCACGTCGAGCACGAAGCTGCCGTCAGCATGCACCGTCGTCCTGGACGGGCTGAAGTTCGTCACCGGGCCCGCCGGTTCGCCGGTCTCCGGGTCGACCCCGGGATCGAGGGCCGCGGAGAGGCCTCCCAAGTTCAGCACCGCGTGACCCCCGTTCGATCCGGGCGACTCGAACGCGTGAAAGAGGAGGGCGCGGCCCAGGAGCTGGGAGGCGCGCTCGTGCTCCTGCTCGTTCCCGCTCCCTCCACCGTGCACCAGCTCTGAGTAGGACTGGATCGCCTGCCGGTAGTGGAGCTGGTCCTGACTGAGGCGGAACACGAACTCGGGGCCGTGCTCCGCGCGGATGTCGACCAGGCTCCCGGTGATGAGGACGCGGCCTTGCCGTGCGACGACTCGGGCGGCTCCGCGCGGCTGCTCAGCGTCCTCGGGCGTGGCCTGATCGAGCTGGGCGCGCTGGCCCTCTCCCGCCTCGAGTTGCGCGTTCGGACGCGCGACCTCCGCGGCATCCGCGCGGCTCGGGTGCGGGGCCTCGACGTCCACCGCTTCCGACACGAGGTAACCAGCCGAGGCCAACACCACCGCCGCGCCCACGAGCGCCGTCTTCTTCCCGAGCATGATGCTTCCCATCTTGAGCCCGACCGCGAGCGGGGCCCCCTGAGCGGTCGCGACGACCGCCCCATGTCCTGCGTGGGCCAGAACGGCCTCCTTGACCGCCCCCAATCCACGCGTGGTCGTTGCCACGAGCCCCGCGCCGACGCCGATCGGCAGGAGTCGACGCAGCTTCTCCAGGCCGCGCGTCACCTGCGCGCGCACCGTTCCCGGCGCACGGTCGAGGCGACGCGCGATCTCCTCGGGCCGCTCCCCGCGCACGAGGTACGCCTCGAGCACTTCTTGATAAGGCGCTCCCAGCTTGCCGAGCGCAGCCGCGAGGGCATCGTCGAGTTCGCCCTCGGACGCGAGTTGGAGCGGGTCCGCCTCGCCGGGGGGAACGAAGACACGGCCCCCGCCGAGGCCCCC
>JAQBVH010000805.1 GCA_027623615.1 Planctomycetota bacterium
GGTGCCGCCACGCCTCGTGCGGATGTGCGCGCCGCACCTGACGACGCGTCTGCACGGCGCCGGCACCATGCCGCAGACACCTGGACCCGCCGCTGAGCCAGGCGGGGGAATCCGGACGAGCGAGTTCTCCGGGATCGGATGCCCGATAGAGGGGCCGCGGCACGGAGACGAGCTGGCTTCCCATGACTCGACTGCGTGCGATCCTCGTCCTCGGCCCCGTTCTCACGGCGCTGGCAGCCGGCCAGCGCCTCGCCCCCGACGGCCTCGACAACGGCGCCGGCTTCGGCTGGTCCGTCGACCTCGACGCCCACGGCCAGCTCTGCGTGGGGGCGCCCTTCGCGCACCAGGACGGTGAGCTCCAGGCCGGGTGCGCCTTCGTCTACCAGCGCCGGGAGTGGGGCTGGGAGTTCCGGCGCAGGATCCGCGCGCAGAACCCCCAGGCCGACGATCACTACGGCTACGACGTGGGCATCGACGACTCCTGGGTCGTGGCCGGAGCGCCCAAGCACGGCGCGACGACCGGCCGAGGCTTCTTGCGTCTGTACCGACGCAACGCTCAGGAGACCTGGGATCCGCACGTGACCCTCAGCTCGCCGCTCGGCAGCGGCGACGACGAGTACGGCAGCGCGCTCTCCATCTGGGGCAGCGACCTCTGGGTCGGCGCCTGCAAGGGCGACCTCGCGGGTGTGGACTCGGGCGGCGTGTACGTCTATCGCTACGGGGTGCTCGGGTGGGAGGCGCAGCAGGTCCTCGTGGCCCCGGATACCTCCGCCGGTGACTTCCTGGGCTTCGCGGTCGATCTGGAGGGCGAGCGCGGCCTGATCGGCGCCTACGGAGACGACACCCTGGGCACGAACGTGGGCGCGGTCTGGTACCTCGAGCGCACGGGCGGGCAGTGGGTGTTCGTCGAGCGCCTGCTCCCCTCGGACGGGGTCGCCCATTTTCGCTGGGGCTCGCGTGTGGCCCTCTCCGGCGACCTGGCCGTGGTGGGCCACCCCGAGGACGACGACGCGGGCGTCGACGCTGGCGCCGTGTACGTCTTCGAACGCATCGGGGGCACGTGGGTCGAGGTGGCCAAGCTGTTCGCCTCGGACGCGAGCGCGGGCGACGCCCTCGGGATCTCGGTCGACGTGCAGGGCGAGGTGCTCGTCGCGGGCGCGAGCCTGCACGACGGCTCCGGGGCGCAGTCGGGCGCCGCCGTGGTGTTCGAACGCAGCGACGGGGTGTGGACCGAGATCGGTCTCCTCTCGGCGCCCGACGCCCAGGCCTACGACTACCAGGGCCAGGCCTGCGCGATCGAGGGGGACGAGGTCGTCCTCGGTGCCTGGGGCGACGACCGCGAGGGGAGCGCCGTCGGGGCCACGTACCGCTTCGATCGGGCCGCGTGGGGCGTGCCCTGGGCCAAGCCCTATTGCTTCTGCGCCTCGGGCGCCCCGTGTGGCAACTTCGACCCGGAGGCCGGCTGCGCGAACGCCTCGACGGAGGGCGGTCGGCTGGACTGGTTCGGGTCGCCGAGCCTCCTCGCGGACGACCTCGTGCTGCACGCGGTGGACCTGCCCCCGGTCGGACCTGCGCTCGCCTTCGTGGGGGACCGGCCCGCGCTGGCCACGTTGGGGGACGGCCACTTGTGTATCGGCTCGGACACGGCTCCGATGGGACGGTTCTTCGCGGTGCCGGTCGTCGCTGGCAGCGCCCAGTTCGGGCCCGGACTCATCGCCTACTCGATCGGCGCCTTCCCGCCCGCTGGTCAGTTCCTCCCCGGCGGCACCTGGTACTTCCAGGTCTGGTTCCGGGATCCTGCGGGACCCTGTGGTAGCGGAGTCGGGTTGACGAATGCGCTCGCGGTGACGTTCGCGGGATAGCGCCTACGGGCACCAGACGACCTTGAGGCCGTCGGTGGTGTTGGAGGTCGCGCTCGGGTTGACGTCGCGGTACCACAGCTGGAAGTTCCACTGCTCGCCGGGCTGGAAGACCACGGCCTGGGGCAGGTTGGTCAGGTCGGGCTGGAAGGTGACGCTGCCGGTGCCGCCCGTGCTGAGCACGTTGCCGCTGAAGCGGAACTGGGGGGAGCCGACGCACAGGTTGCCCTGGCTTCCGCCGAAGTTGGGGACGAACGTCTCGCTCTCCGACATCAGGAAGTACGCGAACTGGCTCGTGGGCAGCTGGTTGGCGTGCAGGACGAAACCGTTGTCCTGGATGCGCGTGCTGCCGCTGGAGGAGATCGAACCCGCCGCTCCGCTCGAGTTGAGGTTGGCGCTGCAGTAGTTCACCGGCGTGGGGCAGGTGTGGTCGCCGACCAGGTCGCCGACCAGGTCGATCGTGCCGGTGATGCCGCTGCCCGGATCGGTGAACGTGAAGGTGCTCATCTGCGCCGAGGTGACGTTGAGCGTGTTGCCCGACTGGGTCAGCGTGCCGCTCATCGGCGTCGGGTCTCCGGCGGTCCCGGTCAGGTCGGTCACGGTCTGCTGACCGACCAGCGGCGTGACGGTGAGGGTGCCGGCCAAGGCGGTCACGATGACCGTCGTGTTGAACGTGCCGCCCGCATGGATGACCGTGTTGATCGAGGTGAACTCGAGCTCGAGGCCAGCGATGTCGACCACCGCCAGGGGCGGGAAACCCGGCACCGGGTTGGGGATCTTGC
>JAQBVH010000806.1 GCA_027623615.1 Planctomycetota bacterium
GCACCGTGACGGTCGAGGTCGTCGCGCCGACCGCGACGTTGAGCGTGCGCCCCCCGGTCTCCACGGTCCCGCGCCGTGAGAGCCCGTGATGGCGGGGCCGCAGGCGCACACTGGCCTCCCCCGACATCGGCGTCACGACAGCCGTCAGCATCCCCGCGTTCGCGCTGAAGCCCCCCGAGCGGGCGCACCAGTGGGCCCAGTGCTGGCTCGAGTCCGGCCAACCGGGGCCAATCTGGGGCGTGAGGAAGTCTCCCTCGTCCAGGACGAGCGCTCCGTCAACCGCGCTGATCCCCGCGGCCGCGAGCTGCTCGGCGAGGTCGTCCAGCCAGGCGGACAAGTCGCCCGCGGCCTCCTCCCGGAAGAGTGGGTCGCCGGCCGCGCGCACGACCAGGTCCCCCGCCAGACGTCCGTCCTCGACCGGTCCGCTCGCCTCGAAGACGGTCTCGAAGCGCCAGTCGCTGCCGAGCAGTGTCGTGGCCGCCGAGCAGGTCACGAGCTTGAGAGCGCTCGCCGGGCGCAGGGCCTGGTCCGCCTGCACGGCGACGAGCTCGCGGCCGCTGCCGACCTCGACCACGTGCACGGCGACGGAGCTGTTGCCCGGGGTCACGACCGATTCTGACAGGCGCCGCGCCTCGGCCATGGCATTGGCGATCGCAGTCTCGACCCCGCGTTGCAAAGCGGGGTCCCTCGCATCCGGAGGGGGAGTCCCGACCTTCGGCCGCTCTGCGAGCTCGACCGGGGCCGGTCCCCCTTCGGCCTCCCCCCGCTCCTTGGCCTCGGATGACGAACCGTCACCCCAGACCATCAGCGTGATCAGCACGACAACTGCGATCACGTTGAGAGAGCCGAGCAGGATCAGCCTTTGGGCGGCGGGGGAGTATCGTCGTCCTCGGCGAGCAACCATGCGGTGCAGAAGGCCAGGCGTGCGGTGTTCGTCACCTTCTTGATGTCGACACCCTCGAAGGTGTCGCGCCAGGTGTGGTAGTCGCGGTTCTGTTCCAGCGGGTAGTTCTCGAAGAAGAACACGGTCGGCAGGCCGACCTCGTGGAACGGGTGGTGGTCCGAGCGCAGGAACAGGCCCGCGTCGTCGCAGCGACGGATGCGCTTCACGCCCGTGCGACCCAGATCCTGGGCGCGGCCCACGATCTTCTCCATGGCCGGGTTCTGCTGGAAGCCCAG
This sequence comes from Planctomycetota bacterium, assembly GCA_027623615.1. Classification (GTDB taxonomy): domain Bacteria; phylum Planctomycetota; class UBA1135; order UBA1135; genus JALWOP01. Next base: position 1,180 of record JAQBVH010000806.1, read on the forward strand.
GCAGAAGGACTCGCTCGCCTCGCCCCGCCCGATCATGTCCAGGTTGACCATCGCCACGACCTGGGACCTGGGCACCGGCAGGTTCTTGGCGATCTCCTTGGAGCCCAGCAGCCCGTCCTCCTCGCCGGAGAAGGCGCAGAAGATGACGGAGCGGCGCGGCCTGGCCACGGACATGGCCTCGACGATCTCGAGCATCGCGCTCGTGCCCGAGGCGTTGTCGTCCGCACCGAACCCGATCCGTCCGCGCACCCCGACGCCGATGTGGTCCATGTGGGCGCCGACGATCACGAACTGGTCACGCAGGGCCGGGTCGCGGCCGGGCAGGATGCCGACCACGTTGGGCAGGGTGACCTGGCCGGCGTCGAGGGCCGACTCGAAGGCGACCCGACGGTCCTTGAGGGTGACCTTCTGGGGCGTGCCGCCCCGGTCGATCTTCTTGACCAGCGACTCGACGTCCGTGCCCGCGAGGGCGCTGGCGCACGCGAGCGTGACCTCGATCACCGGGATGCTCGCGCCGCGGTCGCGGTCGCGGCTGGGCGGGTTCCAGGAGGCCCAGGTATAGCGGTACCCGAGGGGTGCTGGCGCCGGGTCCTGCTTCATCCAGTCCGGCTTGGCGGGCTCGCGGCGCACGACGATCGCCCCAATCGCACCCGCCTCCTCGATCACGCCGAGCTTGTTGTGGATCGAGGCCTCCGCCGTCAGCTCGGGCCCCTCGAAGTTCTTGCCGGCCTGGGGATCTCCCTCGACGAGCAGGGCGATCTTGCCAGCGAGATCGAGGCGCGCGAGGGAGTCGTACTTGAGCTTGCGACTCTGGATCCCGAAGCCGACCCAGACGAGCTCGCCACGCACGCCCCCGGCGTGCCCGTTGAGCGGAACGAAGTCGTCGCCGAAGGTGAACTTGACCGGCTCCTCCCCGTCCTCGAGCTGCAGGAGGCACTTCTCCGGGTTCGGCACCTGCAGCGCGCCGCCGCGCACCGGGAGCGAGACCTGGAACGGGCGCAGATAGGTGCCCGCTTGTCCTTCCGGGATCGACCAGGCGGGGGGCTCGTCCTGCCCTTCGAGGCCGGGCAGGTCGCCCGGAGTTCCCTTGTAGGTCGCGAGGCTGTCCGAGGTCGGCGCGAGCCCCGCGGATTCGAACACGCTCGCCACGCGCTGGGCGGCGAGCATCAGCCCGCGGCTCGGGGAGTCGCGCCCCTCGAGGGCCGGGGAGGCCAGGTAGCGCAGGTGCGCTTCGACCTGATCCTCGTCGATCATCTTCAGGCCATCGCTGACGTCGCCCTCGAGCGAGGGAGCCGCCAGCGCGCCGAGACTCAGACACAGGGCGGCGCTAAGGGGTGTCATGCTACGAGTGTAGGGCCCTGCGCGGGTGAGTCCACGTCGAGCACGAAAGCCGAACGCGGGAGGCCTCAGTCCCCGTAGCCAGCAGGGTGCCCCTGTAGGAATTGCCAGGCATCGG
>JAQBVH010000807.1 GCA_027623615.1 Planctomycetota bacterium
TGTCTCGCTCAGGAGCCCGGCCACGAAGGCCTCGGCGCGATCCTGGAGCTGAGCGTCCCATTCCGTGTGGACGTTCATGCGGCACCTTCCTCTTCCAGGTGGGCGGAGCCCAGGGAACGGCGCAGGGCCTCGAGCCCGGCGCGAATACGGGACTTGACCGTGCCCAGCGGCAGATCGAGGTCCTCGGCCACCTCGGTGTGGCTGCGGCCTCCGAGGAAGGAGGCCTCCAACACCTGACGTTGTTCGACGGGCAGGTGCCCGACTGCGACGCGCACGCGCTCGGAGCTCTCGACCCCGAGGGCGCTCTCCTGCGGTGTCGGGCCGGGATCGATCGGGTCGATGGCGGCAAGGTCCTCGGCCACCGTGCGGGCCGACGCGGCCGCGCCCTCGCGCAAGCGGTCGATCGCGCGCCGGCGGGCAATCGTGATCAGCCAGCGCCACCCCGTCCCGCGCTGCGGATCGAAGCTGCGGGCGTGGCGCCAAGCCTGGATGTAGACCTCGGCCAGAACGTCTTCGGCCGTCCCGCGCTCCCCCAGGATCCGCTGCAGCAAGCCAAAGAGGCGCCGACGGGTGTGGTCGTAGAGTCCACGCAGTGCGCCCTCGTCCCCGCCGGCGACTGCGGCCAGCAGGGGTGATAGGGGGTCGAGTGAGGGGCTGCTTGCGCTGGACAATGGGGACCGGCTTCGGCCTTGAATACGGTGCTCCACGGGGTCCGGATCGATCGGACACGACTTTCTTTTCGAGCAAATCCAGCGGCGTGTGCGCACCCGTACTGCCTGGCGATGCTCAGCTCCCGAACCCTCCTGTCCCTCATCGCGTTGAGCCTGCTTGGATCGACAGCCGTCCAGGCCCACGACTTCTGGGTCGCTCCGTCGGCGTTCCAGCCGGCCAAGGGCCAGCGCTTGACCTTGCAGATCGAGGTGGGCGACCAGTTCGCAGGGGAGCGCCTGGCGCGCAGCCCCGAGCTGATCGAGCGCTTCCAGAGCCTGGCCCCAGGCCAGGAGCTCGGCGAGGCCAAGCCCGTCGTCGGCATCGACGGCCGCGCGCCGGCCGGCTACCTGCGTCCGCAGGAGTCGGGCCTGCACTGGGTCGCGCTGACGACCAACCCGGTCGCCCTGACACTGCCGTCGATCCAGTTCGAGACCTATCTGGAGGAGGAGGGGCTCCAGGCCGTGCGCAGCGAGCGTCAGCGGCGCGGTGAGGGGCTGGCCCCGGGCCGCGAGCGCTACTCGCGCTGCGCGAAGGCGGCGCTCACGGTCGACGGCGATCGCAGCGGGGACTGGAGCCTCGCGTGGGGCCTGCCCCTCGAGCTCGTCCTCGATGGCGACCCGGCGGCCCTAGCACCGGAGGAACGACTCGGCGTGCGCGTTCTGGCCAGCGGCAAACCCGTCGCCAAGGTGCTCGTGACCGCCATCGAAGCGGGCGACCCCGAGCGCGTGCTGGCCGCGCGCACGGACGAGCACGGCCGGGTGCGGCTGCCGATCGAGGCGGGCACCTGGCTGATCAGCGCTGTGCACATGACCCGCGATACGGACCAGGCGGACAGCGATTGGCGCAGCCATTGGGCCTCGCTCACCTTCGCCGTGCCGTCCGCCGACTGACCCTGGCAACGACCACCCCGAACCCAACCAACGCCATGACCCTTGCTCTCCTCTCGCCCGCCCTCAGTCTGGCCGCCCTCGCGGCTGGCGGTGGCGGCACCGCGCCGACCCCGGTTCCCTCGAGCCACCGGGAAGCTCCGTTGATCACGGAGCTCCCCAAGGTCGACGCGACCGACTTCTACATGTTCAACAGCTACGAGCCCGGCCGCGAGGACTACGTGATCCTCGTCGCCAACTACCTGCCCCTGCAGGACGGCTATGGCGGGCCGAACTACTTCAGTCTGGACCCCCAGGCGCGCTACGAGATCAGCATCGACAACGACGGGGACGCCAAGGAAGACCTCTGCTTCCGCTTCGGCTTCAACTCGTTCCTACGTGACATCGCCCTGCCGATCGGCCCGGCGGGCAACCGGAAGACCGTCTCGATCCCGCTCAGCTTCATCGGCCCGGTCGACGAGAACGACAACAGCGCCAACAACGTGGTCGAGTGGTACCAGGCCGGGGTCGTCATCGAGGACGCGGGCGGCAACGTGTCCAACCACCGGCTGATCAACGCGAACTCCGGGGACTTCCGCTTCATCAAGCCCATGGACAACGTGGGCAACAAGACGATCGCGGACTACCCCGCGTACGCGGACGCGCACATGTACGACATCAGCCTGCCGGGCGGCCTGTCCGGGCGGATGTTCGTCGGACAGCGCGCCGACCCCTTCGTGGTCAACCTGGGCGAGACCTTCGACCTGATCAACCTCGACCCGCTCGGGGCACCGGACGCGAAGGAGAACACCCTCGCGGACAAGAACGTGACCTCGATCGTGCTCGAGATCCCCAAGGACTTCCTCACGGCGGGCAACGGCCCCGTGATCGGCGCCTGGACCTCAGCGTGGTTGCCCAAGCAGCGCGTGCTGGCCCTGGACCCGACCTTCGAGGACCCCGAGCTCGTCTCCGGTGGCCTGCGTCAGGTCTCGCGTCTTGGCGCGCCGCTCGTCAACGAGGTCGTGATCGGCCTCAAGGACAAGAACCGCTTCAACG
>JAQBVH010000808.1 GCA_027623615.1 Planctomycetota bacterium
TACTCGGGCCACGTCGCCCATGTAGTGGTCGAACCCGTAGGTCGTGGCCGCCAGTTCGACGTGCTTGCGGGCTCGCTCGAGATCACCGGCGGCTTCGAAGTACAGGCCCAGGTAGAGGTGGCCGTAGAACAGGGCGCTGCGCGAGTCTCCAGCCGAGGCGAGCACGTCCTCCGGCTCGGCCTGGCCCGCGTAGAGCTCGTACACCGTGCCCATCGGTCGGCGCCGATCGGTCCCGACCGGCAGGAGCCCGGCGCGCGCGGTCTCGAGGTCGGTCGCGCGCGCCTTGCACAGGAAGTGCCAGGTCGCGTTCTCGACGTCAGCGGGGTTAACGCTGCGGTGCAGCTCGAACTGGGCCACGCCCTCCTCGAACTGGCCCGCGTAGTAGTAAGCGATCCCACGCTGCCAGTGATGGGGCTCGGCCTCCGGGTGCGCCGCCAGGTAGACGTCGAAGTCCTCGATCGCCTCGAGGTAGCGCCCGGCGCGCAGGTGCTCGTCACCGCGGCGATTGTGGGCGCCCGGGTTGTCAAGCTGCGGCTGAGGTTCGCGGGGCGGCGGCTCCCGCTGCCCAGGCATCGTAGGCTCCGAGCCACGTTCCTCCGGAGAACCGCCGCAGGCGACGGCGATGATCAGAGCGAGGGCGAGCAGGCAGCGCATCCGCCCATACTGCGCCCCCGCGCCCGTTCAGGGAACACTGCTACCCTGCGGCCATGATCGACCACCTGGTGTACGCCGTCCCCGACCTCGAGGCAGCCGCCGTGGAGCTCAGCGAGCGGCTCGGCGTTGCGCCGGGGCCTGGCGGTCAGCACCCGGGCTGGGGCACGCGCAACGTGCTGCTCTCCCTCGGGCCGCGTAGCTACCTCGAGATCGTCGGGCCCTCGGCAGATCCGCCGGAGGCCGGCCGCAGGCGCCTGTTCGGCGTCGACGAGCTCTCTGTGCCGCGCATGCTCACCTGGTGTGAAGCGCCGGCGGACCTCGACGCGACCGTGCAGGCGGCGCGCGCTGCAGGCTATGACCCCGGGGAGGTGCGTGCGATGGAGCGCCGCTGCGCGGACGGCTCGAGGTTGAGCTGGCGCGTGACCCCGCTCGAGACCCTACCCCACGGCGGGTTGGTCCCCTTCCTCATCGACTGGGCGGACGCCCCGCATCCCGGAGGGCGCGCGCCGACCGGCTGCAGCCTGCGCGGCCTCGTCGTCGAGCATCCCGACCCGGACTCCCTCCGAGGCCCGTGGGCCGCCCTCGGACTCGAGCATGAGCTGCGCCGCGGCGACCGCCCCGGCCTGCGAGCACGACTCGACACGCCGCGGGGCGAGCTTGAGCTGACCTAGTCAGGAGCCTGCGCCATGGGTGCAGACTCCTGGCTGCCACACCGTGAGGTGGGGCGCCAAGCCGGCGCCGTCGACCCATGAGTTCTCGGCACTTCTTGCCGACACACCTCCCATGGACACCACCCAGGTCGACCCGGATCAGATCCAGAGCGTGTGCCTGGCCCTCGGGCCCTACCGCAACCTGACCACCCTGACGGCGGGGCTCCTCGCGCTGCACCCGGCCTGTCAGGTGCTCAACCACGCCGGCGTCCAGCTGCTGCCCGATCCCGAGCGCAACTTCCTCGCCGACTACTCGCCCGGGCGCATGCGCGCCTTCTTGCGGTCGGCCCTCGACCTGTCCGCCGGCGGCGAGCGCGGTCAGCAGGGTGGCGCGATCACCAAGAGCCACGCCTTCGACCCGCAGCATCCGCTGGGCCGGCTCTACCAGGCGCGGTACGGCGAGGCGACCCTCAAGGACTCCCCCACAGTGCCTGTTCTGGAAGGAGTCCCTGCACACGTCGAACTTCCTGCGCCGCAACGAGGTCGATGTGGCGGCCCTGCTCGAGGCCGAGCCGCGGCTGCGCTTTCTGATGCCCGTGCGCCATCCCCTAGACTGCGCGCTGTCCAACCGCAACACCGATCACACGCGCTACTTCGGTGAGCTGGATGCGCAAGCCGAGGTGCCCGAGGTCGTGGACGCCGTGCTCGATCACCTGCGCTGGGCCGCTGAACTGCAACGCGACCATCCCGACCGCGTCTTCCTCTTCAGCGAGCGTCGCTTCGGGCGCCGAACGCTGGTCGACCTGGCCGCGTTCCTCGGGATCGAGGCCGACGAGCGTTGGATCCAGGACGCCTGCGCCGCCTTCCAGCTCAAGCCCGGCTACGCCCACCCTGCCGAACACGTCGCGCAGGACGAGGCGCTGGTCCGCGAGCGCTTCGCGGACCTGCCGCACCTGCGCGCGGAGCTGCTCGCGTTCACTGCCGCCTGATCAGCGCAGGTCGAGGCTGCCCTCGTAGACCGGGAGGCCGCCCTTGATCTCGATGTCGACCTCGGCCTCCTGGCCGTCGGGGGTGCGTCCGGTCACCTTCCAGCTCATCGGCTTGAGCAGGAATACGACCGTGGCCCCCTCCGCCGTCGCGACGGTGCTGCCGGTCACGTCGACCTCACCGCCGTCGACCGCAGTCGCGACCAGGTCCACCGGTCCGGTCCCCTTCACTTCGATGTAGACGGGGACGGCCGCCATGGGGCCGCTGATCAGGTCCAACCGGCCGCCTGTGCGCAGGCGGAACGAGCGGAGGTGGCGCAGCTTCGGCAGGTCGACG
>JAQBVH010000809.1 GCA_027623615.1 Planctomycetota bacterium
CCACGCCGTCAGGTGTGACGACCAACAACACCCACGCCTCCGCAGGAGGCGTAGCGGGCCCCAACGGGGTCCGCGCGAGGCCTACTCCGGCTGCTCGAGGCTGAGCCAGCAGTCGGGCTCCCATCCCTCCGGTCCCACGTCGTACCTGGTCGTCGGCCCCCACGGCCAACGCACCTCGAGGTGCTGAGGGTGCTGGTCCTCACCGAGCCCGAAGACGAGCTCGGCGGGCTCACAGGCGAGGTAGCTCGAGCCGGCGCGAACGGTCTGACGGACGATGCCGTCCCTCAGGTGCACGGTCACCTCGGCGCCGATCGCGGCCGTGTTGCCCCCGCGGCCACGTAGCCGGACCCCCAGCCACTGGCCGCCGGGTTTGGCGTCGTTGCGCAGCAGCTGCGTGCGCCCATTGTTGGCGGTCACGATCAGGTCGACGTCCCCGTCCCGGTCGTAGTCGCAGCCGGCGGCCGCCCGGGAGGCCAGCTCGAGCTCGAGCGCCGGAATGCCCTTGCGCTGCTCGAAGCGCGCGTCTCGCGTCGCGATGAACAGATGGTTCGGCTGACCGACGCAGGTGCCGACGCCCTTGTAGTCCGGGCTCGTGTAGCCGTTCGCGACGAACAGGTCGAGGTCCCCGTCGCGCTCGAGGTCGAAGAACACCGCGCCCCAGGACGTGGCCCCCATCCCCGCCGGACCAAGCCCGGACCGAACCGTCGCGTCATGGAAGCTCGAGCGACGCCGGAGGCTGGTGGAGCGGGTGTAGAGCAAGCTCTCGTAGAGCGCGTTCGCCTCGAGCTGCCAGTTGGTCAGGAAGAGGTCCTCGTCCCCGTCGCGGTCGACGTCCGCCAGCGCAAGGCCCATGCCGCCGCGCGGGTCGTCGAGGCCCGTGGCGAACGAGATGTCGGTGAACGTCCCGTCGCCCTCGTTGCGGAAGAGCACGTTGAAGGAGACGTCGTTGGCGACGTACAGGTCCGGGTCACCGTCGCGGTCGAAGTCCCAGAACACGGGCTGCATGCCCCGCCCAGCCACGTCGAGCAGACCCCGGTCCTCGGTGACGTCCCGGAAGCGCATGTTCCCGTCGTTGAGCAGCAGCCGGTTGCGCTCGCCAGGGAAGGCGAAGGGCAACATCTCGAGCGGGTCCTCGCGCCGATAGGAGCCGAGCTCCGCTGCGTCGGGTAGCTTGGCCAGGTCGTAGTCGAGGTAGCCAGTGACGTAGAGGTCGAGGTCACCATCGCCTTCGATGTCCGCCGCGCACACCCCCGCGGACCAGAGGCTCAGGTCCGGGAGCCCACTTGCGTCGGTCACGTCCACGAAGCTGCCGTCGCCCGCGTTGCGGTAGATCCGGTCGCGGCCGTAGTTGGCGAGGTAGAGGTCGAGGGCCCCGTCACCGTCGAGGTCTGCCAGGAGCGCGCCCATACCCGCGCCCTCCTCGTGCGCCAGTCCGCTGCGCTCGGTCACGTCCTCGAAGGTGCCGTCGCCGAGGTTGCGGTACAGCCGGTCGCTGTCCGGGCGGCTGCCCTCGCGGCCTCCGCCTTGCACGAGGTAGAGGTCGGGCAACCCGTCCCCATCGACGTCGCCCCAGGCCACGCCGGGACCCATCGTCGGGCGGATGTCGAGCTGCTCGTCCGGCCCCTCGAAGTGTACGAAGGAGATGCCGGCCTCGCGGGTCACGTCGACCAGGGGCGGCTGGGAACTCGAGGCCTCGCGCGCAACGGGGAGGTCGTCCACGGCCGGGAGGGTGGCGCTCAGGACCAACGTCCAGGTGCTCGCCTGCTGTTCCCTGGTCAGGGGCACAGGCAGCACGGCCCAGCGACCGGCGTGGAGGGGCTCCAGGCGGCTGGACGAGGTCAGGTCCTCCAGGCTGCCTCCGGAGTCCCACTCCACCTGCACCTGGTCGACGGGGTGGCGCTCGACCAGGGGCCGCGCGTGCGCGAAGTAGGCCTGGTCCAGCTCACCGCGCGCATCGAGCTCGACCCGCTCGCCGGGGCGTGACAGGACCAACGCGCCGTGCGGACCCGCGGGCACGATGTGGGTGGCGCCGTCGATCACGACCTCGGCGGACCTCAGGCCGCCGATCAGGACGAGCTCTCCCTGCCCCTCGGGGCAAACGAGAAGGCACGCGCCCGTGAGCGTGTTGCCGTCCTGCCGAGCGAGGATGGCGAGGTCCGCGCCCTCCACGTCCGCGGGGAGCGTGGGCTCACCGATGACCTGCAAGCCGTCGCGGGTCGCGACCACGCGCTCCCCCACGCCGTGCTCGATGAGCTCGAAGCCCGGGCGCGGGACGACGTCCTCCGGGCCGGCGAAGATCGCGAACTCGACGTGGCCGCGCTCGACCAGGGCACAGGGGATCCCCTCCACCCGCGAGTAGCGTGGCGCGATCAGGTGCTTGCGGTCCCCAGCATCGACCGGGGGCACGGCTTCGAAGCCGTTCTCGGTTCGCAACAGCATGCGGGCGGGGCCAGGCCCCGGAGCGGCATGGGCTCGGGCGGTGGGCTGGTCGGCACACGCGGCCACGAGCACCACGAACAGGCAGGGGAGCGGGGTGTAGCGCATCGGTACGGCAGCCTACGGCCGACGGCCTGCGAGCGTGAGCCCCCACCCGAAACGCAGCGCGACCCGCCGGTCGGCGGGGCGC
>JAQBVH010000810.1 GCA_027623615.1 Planctomycetota bacterium
CCGACGGTGGCGACATCGTTGTCCGTGTGCAGCGGCGCGACGACGCACCCGTGCACCACGTGCGCTACGACGTGGAGGTCCTGACGCCCGCGGGTGCGCTGCTGCAGCAGCTCGTGGGGCTGGACCTCATTGACGCTGGTCCCGCGCCGGCCCTCCCCCTTGGCCCCGCGCGGCGTGTCATCGCCCTGACGCGGGACACCGAGCAGGCGTTCGCGGACCTGGAGGCCTCTGGCGGTCATATCGAGGCGCACGTCACGGCCGAGGACCTCGCGGCGCACGACCGGCTGCGCTCCAAGCGCCGTCGGGCGGAGTGGCTCGGCGCGCGTATGGCCGCCAAGGCGCTCGGGCAGCAGTGGCTGCTGGCGCGCTTTGGGGTCGGTGTGGCTCCTAGCGATCTGGTCATCATCAAGGACGCGCACGGATCACCGTCGCTGCGGCTGCGCGGCGAGATCGCGGAGCGCCTGGGAGCGGACGTGCTGCCCGCGCTGAGCCTCGCGCACTCGGACGGCGTGGCGATCGCCGCGCTCTCCCTGACCGCCGATACGCGCATCGGCATCGACATCGAGCGCATCGCCCCGCGCCCCGATGGTTTCGCCGACACCTGGCTGGCGCCGCAGGAGCAGCGGCTCGTCATCAGCACCCTCGACGGCGCGGCGACCGATGAGCAGACGCGCATCACGGCGCTCTGGTGCATCAAGGAGGCGACGACCAAGGCCCTGGGCCTGGGCTTCAAGCTGGCGCTGACCGAGGTGGCCATCGCTGCGGTCGCGCCAGACGGCACCGCGACGCTCGCGCTGCGGGGCGCCGCGTTGACGCGGCTCGTCGCGCTCGGTGGTGGTGAGATCGAGGCGCGCGTCCGCGTCGACGCCCGCTTCGCTGTGTGCGAGAGCCTGGTCCATGTGACCCACAGCCCGGCGGAGGACGATCCCGCGCGCCTGGCGGCGCTGGCCGCGCTGCTGGATGCGCAGGGCTACCTTGCGCCCAAGGAGGCAGGCGCCGCGGGGCCGGAGGGTGGTGTGCTCGGCCACCCGTTCGGCGTGGCCTGATGGCCGAGCGCGACTACAAGGTCGCGATCGGCCGGGGGGCGCCCCAGGACGTGAAGCTCATCTTCGACGGGACCTGGCGGGCTCGCTCGGGCAGCCGCGAGATGGACGTCCGGATCGACAGCGTCGACGAGGACGGGCACGTCAAGGCTACGGTCGACGGGGTCCTCATGCAGCTCCGGCTCGAGGAGAGCGCCGACGGCACGCGCCGCCTCGTGTCCGCGGGCGCGGACTCCGCGCTGCACGTCCAGGTGGAGGTGCGGTCCTCGGGCGCGCTCGCGCTCGATGGCGCGGGGCCGGCGACGCCCGAGATCGCGCACGACCCCGTCGTGCGTGCACCCATCACGGGGGTCGTGCTGAGCCTGCGGGTGGCGGTCGGTGACACGGTCGTGGCTGGCTATCCCGTGGCGGTCCTGGAGGCGATGAAGATGGAGACCGAGCTGCGAAGCAACATCGACGGCGTGGTCGCTGCGCTGCCCGCGCAGCCCGGCGACCGTGTGCGCACGGGTGACCCGATCGTCGAGGTCGCGCCTGCCCGATCGGCCAAGGCGTCCTCATGAGCGCGGGTCCCATCGAGCCGACCCCAGGGGGACCCTCGTCGGCGCTCATCAGCCGCCCCATTCGCCGACCGGAGACGGCCGTGGAGGTGGTGCGGGAGCAGGGCGGCGTGCCCGTGGCGCTCGCGCGGCTCGAGGCGCTCTTCGATCCCGGCTCCTTCGAGGAGCTCGCTCACGGTGTCGTCACCCGCTCGACCCTCTTCGGGCTCGACAAGAAGAAGGTCCCCGGCGACGGCGTGATCACGGGCGTCGGCACGGTCGAGGGGCGCACGGTCTTTGCGTTCGCGCAGGATCGGACGGTGATGGGGGGCTCCCTCGGTGAGGCCCACGCGCTGAAGATCGCGCGGGTGCAGGACCTCGCGCTCGAGTCGATGGCCCCCATCGTGGGCATCAACGACTCGGGCGGGGCGCGCATCCAGGAGGGCGTGGAGTCCCTCGGCGGCTACGGCGAGATCTTCACGCGCAACGTGCGGGCGTCGGGCGTCGTCCCTCAGATCTCGGTCATCTGCGGTCCCTGCGCCGGCGGCGCTGTCTACTCACCGGCCCTCACCGACTTCGTCTTCATGGTCGACGGGTCGAGCTATATGTTCCTGACCGGCCCGAAGGTCGTGAAGACCGTCACGTTCGAGGACATCACCGTCGAGGCCCTCGGGGGCGGGCGAACCCACGCCGAGCGGACGGGCGTCTCGCAGTTCCTGTACCCGACGGACAAGGAGGCGCTGTCCGGCGTCCGCCGGCTGCTCGGCTACCTGCCCTCGAGCTGGCAGGTCCGGCCGCCACGGGTCGAGCCCTGCCCGGACCCTGCGGACCGGCTCTGCCCCGAGGTGATGGACATCTTCCCGGCCTCCTCACGGACGCCCTACGACGTGCGCGCGCTGGTGGCCGCCATCGTCGACCGCGGCAGCTTCCTGGAGGTCCACGAGCGCTGGGCACGCAACATCGTCGTCGGGGTCGCGCGCCTGGGCGGCCGGCCCGTGGGCATCGTCGCGAACCAGCCGCTCGAGCTCGCGGGCTGTCTGGACATC
>JAQBVH010000811.1 GCA_027623615.1 Planctomycetota bacterium
GGAGATCGGCGCGTGAGTTAGCGCACCTTGCGCTGCGGGAACTGCGGCGCCGACGTCACCTTCTCGAGCCCCGGCACCCTGATCGTCGTCTGCACGCACTGCTCGTGGAGCTCGCGGCGCACGGACATCGACCTACGGACGATCGGCAAGGTCGCCCAGCCGGCGCTGATCGCGAGTCAGCTCCAGATCGGCACGTCGGGCCGGCTCGGCGAGAACGCCTTCACCGTCCGCGGTCAGCTGCAGCTCGACCACGGCGCCGGACTCTGGAACGAGTGGGCCGCCGAGGACGACGAGGGCAGCTGGCTGTGGATCGCCGAGGCCCAGGGCCAGCTGCTCGTCTTCCGGGAAGTGGAGGACCCCGGCCTCGAGTCGGTCGAGGACCAGCAGCAGCTCTCACCGGGCAAGCAGGCCAAGTTCGCCGGCGAGCGCTGGCTGGTCAACGAGGTCGGCAACGGCCTCGTCGTCGCGGCGGCCGGCGAGCACCCGATCGCCATCGAGGTCGGCATCCAGACGAGCTACGTCGACCTGCAGTCGGGAGAGCGCAAGGTCGCCACCCTCGACTACACCCGCGGTGGCGTACCCGAGTGCCTCGTCGGAGAGCGCGTCGAGCTCGAGGACCTGCACCTCGATCCCTTGACCCAACCGGAGCACCGCCCCGAGCAGGTTCCCTCGAGGCGCATCGACTGCGCGAACTGCGGCGGCGGCATCGACCTCCTGGATCCCGAGCACGCCGTACGCGTTGGCTGCCCTTCCTGCGGCACCCTGCTCGAGCCCACCTCCGCGGGCTCGCGCGCGATCGAGCAGGCCAAGCAGATCAAGGACCGACCCGACCTCCCCCTCGGGGCGCGCGGCAGCCTGCGAGGCGAGGACGTGCAGGTGCTCGGCTGCATGGAGCGCCGGGTGCATGCCGATGGCCGCTGGTGGCCCTGGCGCGAGTACCTCCTGCGCACGCCGCGCGGCGCGTACCGCTGGCTCGTCGAGGACAACGGGCACTGGCTCCACGTCACGCCGATCCCCTACGCGGCCGTCTCGGCCGGCACCTACCGGGGCCAGAAGTTCAAGCACTTCACCTCGGGTGACGCCGAGGTGCACTGGGTCCAGGGCGAGTTCTACTGGCAGGTCCAAGCGGGCGAGAAGACCAAGAACCGCGACTACACCTGCCCTCCGCACACCCTCTCGATCGAGTCGACGCCGCTCGAAATCCAGGCCAGCCTCGGCGTAAGCCTCAGCCAGGCCGAGCTGCGCGCGGGCTTCCCCGAGCATGACCTGAAGCTGCCGCGCCAGTCCGGCGTCGGCCTGGCGGTGGTCAACACGCAGCGGCCCTCCGTCGACTGGAAGATCTACGTCGCGCTCGTCGTGTTGCTGGTCGTGTTGAAGGTCGTCCTCAGCGCGGGCGCCGAGAATCGGGTCGTGTTCGAGGGCACCTTCGGCCCCACCCCCGCAACTGTCAGCCAGATCTCCGATGGCGACTTCAGCGACGAGTTCAAGCTGACCGCCGACCCGGGCAACCTCAAGGTCGAGCTCGCGGCGCCCGGGATCCAGCAGGGCTGGATCGGCCTCTACGGTTCGCTGATCAACGTCGACACCGGCGACGTGACCAACTTCGACACCTCCGCGCAGCAGTACAGCGGCGTCGACGGCGGCGAGCGCTGGTCCGAGGGCAACAGCAAGGGCAGCACGACCCTGGGCTCGGTGCCTGCCGGCACCTACCGCATGCGCCTCGCCGCGGAGGGGTACGACGCCGGCCTGAACCATATGTACTCGGTCAAGGTGCGCAGCCAGGTCCCCACCATGCTCTGGTTCCTGCTCGCGCTCGTGCTGCCGCTGCCCTTCGCGATCATCGCGAGCCTGCGCTGGTACGCCTTCGAGCACAAGCGCTGGTCGAACAGTGACAACCCCTGGGGGGAAGAATGAAAGCCAAGCTCATCAAGTGGGCCCTCGTCGGCACCTTCGTCCTCGGCACCTTCGGCATGGCCGAGACCCGCGGCTGGGCGCTCGGTGGCAAGAAGGTCAAGGACCCGATCACCCAGACCGACCTGCGCTCGGGTACGCCGGGCTCGTGGCACTACGTCTATTGGTATCACGGAACACGCGGCAAGTAGCCGCCAAGGAGACCCCATGCACATGCTTGCCCTGCTGGACCTCAACGTCGAAGAACAGCTCATCAACCCCCTGATCGAGACGCTCGTCATCGGCGCCGTCGCGATCCTGATGCTGTTCCTCAGCGTCTGGCTGATGGAGAAGCTGTCGCCGTTCTCACTCCGCAAGGAGATCGAGGATGACCACAACACCTCCGTCGCGATCGTGGTCGGCGCCATCGTGATCGGGGTCGCGCTCGTGATCGCCTCCGTCGCCCGCGCATGAGGCTACGCCTCACCTTCATCGTCGTCTTCCTGATCTCCGCCTGCGGGCTGGGGTATCAGCTGATCGCGGGCTCGGTCTCGAGCTACCTGCTCGGGGACTCGGTCACCCAGTTCTCGCTCACGATCGGGATCTACCTGTTCGCCCTGGGCATCGGCTCCTACCTGACCAGGTACCTGGAGGTGAACCTCACCGACCGCTTCGTCGCCATCGAGCTGGCGGTCGCGGTCGTCGGCGGCTTCAGCGCGCTCTTGCTGATGTT
>JAQBVH010000812.1 GCA_027623615.1 Planctomycetota bacterium
TCGGCTCGGACGCGGCCTCGACCGAAGCCTGCTCCGCGGGAGCCGCCGCTTCCGCAGCAGGAGCATCCTCGTCCTGCGTCGCGGCAACGGGAGTTGCCTCAGCCTGCGTCGCGGCAAGGGGAGCTGCCTCGGCCGGCGTCGCGGCAACGGGAGCTGCCTCGGCCTGCGTCGCGGCAACGGGAGTTGCCTCGGCCGGCGCAGCCTCGTCAGCCGGCGCAGCTTCATCAGTCGGCGCCTCGGGCGCGTCAGCTTCGCCTGTGGGGAGGGTCTCGTCGCTGTCGGCGGCGTCCGCGTCCGATTCGCCGTCCGCTTCGCTGGACCTGGTGCGCTCCGAACGCGGCACCGGCTCGACGAGCTTGTCGGCCAGACCTCCCAGCCCACGGTCGAGCGCGAGTTGGACCTCCGGTTCGGGCCGACGGTGCGGCACGAAGAGGTCCTCCAGCTCGAAGCGGTCCAGGCAGCGTTCGACCGCTTGCACGAGGGGACCCTCCGTGACGCCTTCCTTCTCGAGGCTGCGCAGGATGGTGCCCCTGCGACGATCGAGCTCCTCGAGCTCGACGCGATAGTGTTGCAGGCGACGAATCTGGCTCTCGGAGAGCCCGCCGGTTGCTTCGCGACGGAAGCGACCGATGAACGGTGCACTCAGGCCTGCGTCGACCATCTCGAACACGGCGTGGATGTGCGCAGCGTCGACGGACAGGTCTCTGGCCAGGTGCTCGAGGATCAGGGTTGCAGTCACGAGGGAATCCCCATCAGACGGTGGACGGCACGGTCGAATCGCCGAACCGGTTTGCGAAGGGAGTGTGATACCACATCCCCTTCTGTTCGTGGGGTCGAGCGCACACGGAGCACGGATCGCCGGCCCGGGGTGAGGCTTCCCGCAGGAGTTTCAGGGCGCTTCGCTGTCGCTCAGGCCGCGTGACGTCCGTCGAGCCCTCGAGCGGGCCCGGGGGAGTGATTCGGAGCGGCGGTCAGATGCGCACGTGGTCGGCCAGCGCCTGGCCGAAGCGCATACCGGCGCCCTCGTCACGTGCGGTGATCACGTGCTTGGAGATGACGACCTCGCGCCCGGTGTACTTGCCACCGGCGCGGGCAGCCTCGTCCCTCGCGGCGACATCACCCGTCACCTTGTGACCGCGTACGACACCGGCGCGGGCCAGGGTGGCCAGGCCGTTGCCCCAGGTCGCGATCATCTTCTGGTCCCTGTCCGCCGCGCGCAGCAGGTCGAGGACGCGGGCGTCGTCCGCCAGGGGGTTGGTCCCCTCACAGCCGGCGATCAGGATGCCCGTGTAGGCGTCCATCGTCTGGCCCTCGAGGGCCTCGTCCACCAGGAAGACATCCTGCAGCCGGCCCTTGACCTCGGCCTCCGGGTCGGCCGAGACCGACGTGCTACCCACGTGCACGTTGTACAGGGACGAACGGGCGTAGCGCAGGATCTGGTCGCCGAAGCCCTCGGGGGGCATGACGACCAACACCTTCGCGTGGTACTTCTGGACGATCAGACCTTCGTCGTCGAGTTGCTGCTCCTCGGCCATGGCACGGGCATTGTCCCCACGCGAGGTGAGGGGTCAAGCGGGGAGCTCGAAGATGGAGACGCGCGTCTCCTCGGCCAGCAGTCCAGCCCCGGTGACGACCCTCCAGTCGATCTTCTCGTCCAATCCGGGGACGGTCCACTGTCCCAGCGGGCGCCCGGTCGTCATGTCGCGGGCCTCGAGCCACGCCCCCTGCTCCAGGTAGAGCTTGCCGGAGTCCCCGGAGACCGAGACCTCGGGCAGCTCGTCCACCGCACGGGTCTCGAGCACCTGGAACCAGAGCGGATCGTCCCCCGACCGGCCGTCGATCCGTAGGCCGACCAGGCTGAGTGTGTCGCGGGTCCCGCCTCCCGCGTGGAGCGCGATCGCCGAGGCGAGCTCCCCCTGCCGATGGCTGGGCAAGATCCCCTCGAGCTCTGCTGCGAGCAGGACGAAGGCGTCGTCGGCAGCCACGATGCCGTGCACGACCGGCAGGCTCGGGGCCACGATCAGGCCTTCGAACGAGCCGGTCTCGGCGTCGAGGGCCAGCACCCCGCACTTGCGGGTGTTGACGTTCGAGAACACGACCAGCACCCGATCCCCGCTGCGGGCGATGTGGTGATAGCGCTCGCCCTCGCGGGTGTACTCCCAGTCCTCGATGAGGGTCAACGAGTCGATCGCCGAGACGCGGGCCGCGCTGGCGCAGATGCAGCGATCGGCAGCGACCAGGGCCTCGTCGAAGGCCGGAATGTCCGCCGACTCGAGGAGCTCCCCGTCCGAGAGGGCCATGCGCACCGCCCGGTGGCCGTTCTGGGAGGGGCCGAGGACGAGGCACTGGCCCTGGGGACCGAAGCCCGCGCCGAAGCCGCGGCCGTAGCCGACCTCGCAGGGCGCATTCCAGAGGACCTCGCCGCTGCTCCGGTCGAGGGCCGCGAGCTTGCCGGGGATCACGGCGTCGATCCACTTGCCGCCGGCGGGGGCGTCGTAGCCGTGGACCAGGACCGGACCCTCGGCGCCAAGGGTGATTCCGTCCACCTGCGTGCCGTGTTCGCGGCTCCACCGACGTCGAGCTGTGCTGGGCATGGGGGGCATCGTAACGGCGCCGGG
>JAQBVH010000813.1 GCA_027623615.1 Planctomycetota bacterium
CGCCTCCTTCGGAGGCGTGAGAGTTGTTTCACGCCACACCTGACGGTGTGGCGGCCCGGAGCGAGCACCTGTGGTGCACGCTCCTGTCTAGCCCGGTTTTTCACCACGAGGGGGGGACGCAGCGGCTCGAATCCAGTAGCTTCTGCGGCCCTCCGCGTCGCCAGGCCACGGCCTGCGGCGCCTGACCTTCCGTAGAACACCGCCCCGGAGCCTGCCCCTCGGCATCGGCCCGGCGCCAGACCAACCACTGATTCCACCATGTCCCGTACCTGCGAAGTCACCGGCCGCGGCACGGCCACCGGCGGAAACATCGCCCGCCGGGGTCTGGCCAAGTCCAAGGGCGGCGTCGGCCGCCGGACGACCGGCAACACGAAGCGCAAGTTCAAGGTCAACGTGCAGAAGAAGCGCCTCTGGGTCCAGGAGCTCGGCGAGTACGTCACCGTCAAGCTCTCGACCCGCGCCCTGCGCACCGTCGTCAAGAACGGCGCGTACCCCACCTTGATCAAGGCCGGGCTGATCAAGCCCAAGCGCAGCAGCAAGGCGACCGCCGAGGCCTAGCGCCTCGCAGCGCTGGTACCCCTCAGCTGGTACCCATCAGCTGACACATCGAATCGAGAGCCGGGGCCCGCAAAGGCCCCGGTTCTTCGTACCCAGGTCACCCGTCCCGCCCTTGTCGCTTCTCGAGCTTTCCCCCGCTAGCGGCCCGGCGCCTGGGCCGATAGGTTCGTTGCTGTGAAGGTTCGCTGCCTCCTACTCCTGACCGCGCTGCTTGCCTCCTGCGGGGACCGCATCGCCGAACCCTCCGCCTCGGAGCCGGTGGTCAGCGGCCCACGCCTCGACCAGGTCATCCCCGCCAAGGTGGAGCCGGTCGAGGAGCAGACCCCGCCCGAGCCGATCGATTGGGACGGCGTACGCCCGGTCACCTTCGCCGACCTGTCCCTGGTGGGCTCGGACGTGAACGGGCTCATCGACCTGATCTTCTCCGCGGACCCGAGCTCCGCGACCTTCGAGTTCCCGGAGTCGGTCGAGGACCTCGCGGGCGAGACCATCTCGATGGTCGGCTACATGATCGCCCTCGATTTCGAGGAGGACCGGGTCACCCACTTCATGCTCGTGCGCGACCTGGCCGCCTGCTGCTTCGGCGGCATCCCGCGCCCGGACGAGTGGGTCGACGTCCAGGTCAGCGCCCCCTGCAAGTACTGGGTCTACCGCCCCGTGCGCGTCACCGGCAAGCTGTCGGTCGGGTTGGACAAGCAGGAGGACGGCCTCGTTGCGAGCGTCTTCCAGATCAAGAGCGGCGTCGCCAAACTCGAGCATTAGCGCGCCGCGTGGGGCGCGCTACGCATCCTCCGGAGGCGTGAGGTCCTTGCGCGCCCTTCAGCGCTCGGAGCCGCGGACGAGCCGTTCGAGGTGCACCGCGAGCAGCGCGACGTCCGGAGGTCGCACCCCCGCGATCCGACCGGCAGCGCCGAGGGTGCGCGGCCGCAACTGACCGAGCCGCTCGCGGGCCTCGGTCGCCAGCCCAACCATGCCGGCGTAGTCCACGTCCGCGGGGATCTCGGTCGCCTCCTGCCGCGCCATGCGGGCGACGGTCTCTTCCTGGCGGGTGATGTAGCCGGCGTACTTGACCTCGATCTCCACCGCCTCGCGCTCCTCCGGGATGAGCGCGAGCGCCGCGACCTCCGCGTGCTCGGCCTCGAGGTCCGCCAGACTGACCTCCGGCCGACGCAGGAGGTCGACCAGGTTGCGGTTCGGCGCGGGCCAGACCGACCCGAGGCGCGCGATCGCCGCGTCGATGCGCTCCTGCTTGGCGCTCACGCGCACCCCGTCCGCAGCCGGAGCGAGGCCCGCGGCGACCGCCCGAGGCACCAGCCGCCGGTCCGCGTTGTCGCTACGTAGCAAGAGCCGGTACTCGGCCCGACTCGAGAACATGCGATAGGGCTCGGACGGGTTCGTGACGATCAGGTCGTCGACGAGCACGCCGAGGTAGGCCTCGTGGCGGCGCAGCACGAACGGCGCGCGCGCGGTCGCCCAGAGGGCCGCGTTGGCCCCCGCGATCAACCCCTGGCCCGCCGCCTCCTCGTAGCCCGAGGTCCCGTTGATCTGCCCGGCCAGGAACAACCCCGGCACGTGGCGCACCGCCAGGGTGTCCGCCAGTTGACTGGGCTGCACGAAGTCGTACTCGACCGCGTAGCCATGGCGCAGGAAGCGAGCGCGCTCGAGGCCGACGATCGTGTGCACGAACTGCTCCTGCACCTCGGCCGGCAACGAGGTCGAGACCCCGTTGACGTAGATCACGTCCGTGTCGAGGCCTTCGGGCTCGAGGAAGACCTGGTGCCGGTCCTTGTCCGCGAAGCGGACGATCTTGTCCTCGATCGAGGGGCAGTAGCGCGGCCCAACTCCCTGGATCCGGCCGGCGTACATCGGCGAGCGGTGCACGTTGTCCCGGATCACCTGGTGGGTGGCCGCGTTGGTCCAGGTGATGTGGCACGGCACTTGATCCAAGCGCGGAAAGCCAGCCAGGTCTGCGGTGAAGGAGAAGGGTCGCGGTGCGCTGTCCCCGTGCTGCTCCTCCAGGCTTGCGAAGTCGATGGAGTCCGCCGCGAGCCGCGGCGG
>JAQBVH010000814.1 GCA_027623615.1 Planctomycetota bacterium
CGTGTACACCAGGCTGGCCACGAACAGGATCAGGATCACGGTGCCGAGCTCCATCAGTTCCGCTCCTCATTGATCCGGCTGTCGGGCGCGTTATCGGACAGGCTATTGGGCACGCGCGTCATCGGCCAGCCCGGACCGGGGAAGGCCGGGCGCAGGAGCCCCGAGCCGGACGGGGAGCTGCGCCAGCGGATCAACCCGAGCAGGAGCGAGGTCTCGCGCACCGGCGCCCCGCCCGCCGAGTAGTCTCGCCGCGCCCAGAGCATCGAGAGGCTGCGTCGGTCCTCGTCCTGGTCCTTCTCGCGGCGCCAGAGGCCGAGCCACGAGCGCTGCCGGATCGTGCCGCCCTTGCGCTGCTCGGCGTAGAGCTCCCAGATCCACGCGTAGTGCTCGTCGATCACCTCGAGTCGGTAGAACGGGTTCAGCGTGGGGAAGGCGTAGAACGTCTCGTCCCCCTCGTCCGCGCGGTACGAGCGGTAGACCGAGAACAGCTTGCGCCACTTGCTCCGGCCCAGCTCGTCGTCCTGCTTGTCCCACGCGTGCCAGAATGGGAACAGGTAGGTCGTGTCCTTGGTGACGCCGGTGTAGGTCTCGAAGCGACGGTTGTAGAACGGCCAGAGGTAGTAGTACGAGCGCAGCCCGTCGCCCTCGAAGCGCGAGTAGAACGGCCACACCCGCTCCCGCAGCGCTTGTCCTGTCGAGCCCGGTTGTTGGAACGCGACCAGGGGCCAGGGTCCGTCCCAGGCCCAGAAGCCGCTGTCCGGGTTGCGGGAGTAACCGAAGAGGGGCCACAGCGCCGTCCACGAGCGTGAGGCTCCCTGACGCCGCTGCCCGTAGATCGGCCACACCATCCAGGCATGCTCGGGGTTGCCGCTGAGCTGGTCGTTCGTCTGCCAGTGGAAGATCGGCCAGAGCAGGAACCAGCGCTCGTGGCGACCCTCGTGTCGGTCGACGCCGACGAACGGCCAGACCCGCCAGGCGTTGCCGCCCATGCCGCTCGTGAAGCAGAAGATCGGCCACAGGATGTGGCGCGAGACGCGGTCACCGCGCTCGACCCGCGCCCACAGCGGAAAGAGCACGAAGCTCGCTCGATCGAAGGACAGGAAGCGTTCGACCACACCGCCGAAGGGGAACCAGGCGCGCACGATGCGCCCGTCGTTCGTCTTGGCCCAGTAGATGCCGGGCAGGGCAAGGACGCTCCAGGTCGCGCGCTTGCCGACCGGGTACTGCTGGGTGTAGCGCAGCAGCGGCAGGAGCTGGAACACGTCCTCTTCCGGCGTCCGCCGGTAGGTCCCCAGGGGCGGGAGGATCCACGAGAAGCGTTCGGTGGGGGACACGATCTTGTTCGAGAAGAACGGGCGCAAGGCAAAGTACTTCGTCTGCGCCGTCTCCCGATCCCGGCGCAGGATCAGGGAGCCGCCCAGCGCCTCGATCTCCCGGTCGCCGCCAGCGATCGACAGTTCGCTGAAGAAGGGGGCGACGTGCCGCTCCTCGTCGAAACCTGCGCAGCCGCACAGGCCCAGCATGGCCAGGACCAGCAGGGTGCGGAGCGAGTGAGAGCGGTGCGGGCGCATGGGGCTGTGGATTGTCCGGTGCCAACGGGGCGTTGCAAGCGGTGCGAGGCGCTTCCGGCGACGTCGGTCCGGTGATAGGGTCCCGGCTTCCCATGACCACCTACCTCTCCGGCATCCAGCCGTCGGGCCAGATTCACCTCGGCAACTACTTCGGCGCCATCCGTGAGCACGTTGATTCCCAAGAGGTCGAGGGCGAGCACTTCTTCTTCCTCGCCGACTACCACGCCCTGACGACCTGCAAGGATCCGGAGGAGCTGCGCACGAACACCCGCGAGCTGGCGGTCACCTACCTGTCCTTCGGGCTCGATCCGGACCGGGTCGTCCTCTTTCGCCAGAGCGACGTGCCCGAGGTGCTCGAGCTGACCTGGCTACTCAGCACGGTTACCGGCATGGGGCTGCTCGAGCGGGCCCACTCCTACAAGGACAAGACGGCCCGGGGCATCAAGCCCAGCGTGGGCCTGTTCACCTACCCGGTCCTGATGAGCGCCGACATCCTGGCGTACGACTCGACCCACGTGCCGGTCGGCAAGGACCAGGTGCAGCACGTCGAGATGGCGGCGGACATGGCCGGCTACTTCAACGGCCAGTACTCGGAGGTCTTCACGATCCCCCAGGTCCAGATCCCCGACCAGGGCTTCCTGGCCAAGGTCCCGGGCCTCGACGGTCAGAAGATGTCCAAGTCCTACGACAACGGCATCTGGGTCTTCGAGGAGGGCAAGCGCCTCAAGCAGCTGGTCGGCAAGATCACGACCGACAGCCGCCCGCCCGAGGAGGCCAAGGATCCGGACGGGGTGCTCCTGATCGACTTCCTGACCCTGTTCCTCGACGAGACCGAGCTCGGTGAGTGGCGCGAACGCGTGCGCGCCGGCGGCGAGGGCGCGCCGGGCTACGGCCACCTCAAGGTCCGGCTGGTCGAGGCCATGCAGGACTCGTTCGCCGACGCCCGCGCGCGTCGCAAGGAGTTTCTGGCCGACCCGGGTGAGGTCGAGCGCCTCCTGGCCGCTGGCGCCGAGAAGGCCCGGGCGCGGGCCTCGGCGACCCGAG
>JAQBVH010000815.1 GCA_027623615.1 Planctomycetota bacterium
GTCTGCACCTGTGGCGGAGCATCCTAGTGGACGGGCAGGGCGTAGCCGTCCCGGCGCTCGTAGTCGAGCCAACCGTTCGCCTCGTCGTCGTCGACGAAGCGCCAGGCGCGGGGGTCCCAGCGCAGGGAGCGTCGGTGACGGTAGGCCAGGTTTAGCAGGTTGCAGATCGCGACGCTGCCGGCGCCGACCTCGATCGGGCAGGTCGTCTCGCCCTCGCCGCGCAGCGCCTGCAGCCAATCGGCGGCGTGGTTGGCGTGCCGCGGCAGGCGCTCCGCGTCGTCGGGCAACGGGTCGGTCAGCAGGTTGCCGGGTGTGCTGGAGATGCGACCACGGTCGACGGCGATCGTGCCCCGGGTTCCGATGAAGGTCGTCCCGCTCGGGCCGCCGTGGATCATGCGCACGCCGTCGGCGAAGACGACCGAGGCACCGCGCGTGGCGCTGGAGTCGATGGGGGGGTGCACCTCGATGGGACCCTCGCCGTCCTTGCGCAGACCCCACATGCCGATGTCGAAGTGGTGGGCGCCCATGTCGGACAGGCCGCCGCCGGCGTACTCCCAGTAGCGGCGCCAGGCCGGGTAGTGGTTGTGGACCCCGCGCGGCGCGAGCTCGGAGTGGTAGGCGCGCTGCGGCGCCGGCCCGAGCCAGCGCTCCCAGTCGAGGCCGGGCTCGAGGGCCTCGACCGGCAGGTCGCAAGCGCGGGCCGGATCGCCCACGCCGACGTGCACGGTCAGGACCTCGCCGATCCGACCGTTGCGCACCAGCTCGCAGGCGTCGACGAACTTCTGTCCGAACTCCGTGCGCTGCTGGCTGCCGGTCTGGAAGACCACGCCCGCCTTGCGCACGGCGGGGATGACGACCTTGGCCTCGTGCAGCGTCAGCGTCAGCGGCTTCTCGCAGTAGATGTGCTTGCCCGCGGCCGCGGCGTCGAGGATCTGGTGCGCGTGCCAGTGGTCCGGCGTCGCGATGACAACCGCGTCGATGTCGTCCCGCGCGAGGAGCTCCTCGTGCCTGCTGGTGGTGAACGGCTCGGTCCCCTGGCGCTCGCTGACCAGCTTGGCCGCGCCCGCCAGACGGTTGCCGTCGACCTCGCACAGGGCCGTGATCTGGAACGGCTCCTGGAGGAAGGCGCCGCGCATCAGGGTCAGTCCGCGCTTGCCGGGACCGATCACTCCGAGGCGAACGACCTCGGGTCTGGGAGCGCGGACGAGGGGCCAGGCGCTCTGGGCGGCGAGGGCGGCCGCGCCCAGCTGAAAGGCGCGCCTGGTCGGACGGGGGGTCGGGCGGGGAGTCACGGTGGCGGTCCTGGGTCAGGGCTCGGGGCCGCCGATCCTGCCGCCGGCGGGCGACGAGCGCCAGGGAGAACCGGGCCCGGCGGACGCACGCTCCCCGATGGAGCGGCCTTCAGCGTCCCCTCAGCCCACGTAGCAGGTGCGCTGGATCGCGCGCCCGCGCAGCCACTGATTCTGGATGCGGTCGACGGCGCGGAAGAAGTGGCCCTCGAGCCCGCGCTCGCCCATCAGCTCCTCGTCCTCGAACTCGCCGCGGCCGCTGCGCCGGTTGACCGTGAACTGGTACCAGCCGACGTCCTCCACGTGGAACGCGAACAGGGCGTTCTGGTCCGACTCCTCGATCAGCTGGATGGGGATGTACATGGGCGCCGAGATCCGTGGCGGCGCCCGGTCATGGGGCAACTCATGGAGCAACTTTTTAGCGCACGTCGCTGACGAGCAGGTCACGACCGTCGCTGAAGGCGTACAGGTTGCCCTCGCTGCGCACGAGCATCAGCTCTTTCCAGAGCGCGGGGGTGGCGAGGATCGGCTCCGCCAGCGGACTCTCGTGCAACAGCTCGTACTCGCGGGCGATGCGCACGACGAGCGTCCGGCCGCCGAGGGTGCACAGGCAGGCCTGCTCCCCGACCGCGATGGGGGTGGCGTAGACCGCGTCGTCCAGCCGCTCGCGCCAGAGTCGCTCGCCGGTGAGGGCATCGAGGCAGGTCAGGAGGCCCGCATCGCCGACGTGGAGCAGGAGCCCGCCCGCGAGCAGCGGGGTGACGCAGTTGGGTCCGCCGCGGGTGCGCCAGCGCACCGGGTCCGCGCCGCTCCCGAGCAGGTCACGGGCGTAGGCCACGCACTCGAGCTTCGAGCAGGCATAGACGAGGCCGTCGCGCTCGACCAGGTTCGCGACCATGTCGCCGCTCCGGTTCGGCAGGGGCTCGTGCCACAGGCGCGCGCCGCTCGCGAGGTCGTAGCCGGTCAGGCCGTCCCAGCACCACACGAGCACGGTCGGCGTCCCGCGCACCTCGCTGACCAGCGGCGCGCGGCTGACGCCACTGACGAAGAACGCGCCGCCGCTGTACTCCTGGCGCCAGCGCGTGACGCCGGTGTCGACCTCGAGGGCCTCGACGTAGCCGTCCTCCGGCTGCAGGCACGCGAGCAGCACCAGGTCTCCAGCCAGGGTGGGTGAGGCGCCGGCGCCGTAGATGCTCGCGAACTTCAGGTCGGGGCGCGTCCAGCGCACCGCGCCGGAGTCCCGCTCGCAGCACAGCATGCCTGCGGAGCCGAAGTGGGCCAGGACGAGCTCATCGGTCACGATCGCGGTCGGAGTCGCCGGG
>JAQBVH010000816.1 GCA_027623615.1 Planctomycetota bacterium
TGCGCAGCTGACCGACGCTCGTGCGCGTGAAGATGCCGCCGTCGTGGACCTCCCACTCGCCGCGCTTCAGCCCCCGGATCTCCTCGGGGGCCTCTTCCTCCTGCTCGAAGAACTGCTTGCCGAACAGGATCATGCCGGAGCGCACGGTCCCGTCGGCGAAACCGAACACGACCGAGTCGCCGGAGAACATGATCCGGCGCCCCTCGTCGGTCTCGATCTGCTTCTCGAGCTCGTCGAGCGCGTCCGAATTCGCCTTGACCTTCGAGATGGCGGTCGGGGCCCCGTCCTCGAAGGGCTGGTCGATGCCGGCGATCGCCACGCCGCGCCCGAGGTCGTGCAGCTCGAGGGTGCCGTCCCTGTGGAGGGTCCACGAGATCAGGCGGTCCTCGTCGATGCCCATGGCCCAGGGCTCCTCGGCCGTCGCCGAGAAGGAGTCCACCTTCGCCCCGGGAGCGCTCTGGAACATGGGCATCACGACCCAGGCCAGGAACACGAAGATCAGGCTGACGGCGATGATGGTCCCGATGCCGCCCAGGGTGATCGCCGTCTTGGCGATGCGCTCGGCGACCAGGACGCTCTTGCGCGTCTCGCGCTTGCGTTGGGCTCGACCCAGCTTGAACTCTTCACTCATCGAATCGCGGCTCCCCTGCATCATGACCTGGGGCGCTCCGCCGCGCGGAGCGCCCCAGGAAATCACGGTGGATCGAGCTGACTAGCGCTTCGGAGCGCCGGCCTCGGTCGTGGTGGACAGGCTGATGCCGACCTTGCGCAGGGCATCGGTCGCGATCGCCGCGGTGATCGGGTAGTAGCCGTCCTTGACCACGTCCTCCTGACCTTGCCGCGAGTAGGCGTACTTTAGGAACTCGGCGCGCAGGGCCTCCAGCTCGGTGCCCGGGCGATAGTTGACGTAGACGTAGAGGAAGCGCGCCAGGGGGTAGTCGCCGGTGTAAGCGTTCGCGGCCACGGCCCCAACGAGGTCGGAGTCACTGTCGATGGCCAGGGGCACGGCGCGCACGTCGGCGGTCTTGTAGCCGATCCCCGAGTAGCCGATCCCGAACCTGTCGGTGGCGACACTCTGGACGACCGACGAGCTGCCCGGCTGCTCCTTGACGGAGTCCTTGTAGTCGCCCTTGAAGAGCGCGTTCTTCTTGAAGAAGCCGTACGTGCCCGAGGCGGCGTTGCGGCCGTAGAGGCTGATGGGCTTGTTGGCCCACTCGCCGGTCAGACCCAGGTCACCCCAGGTGCGCACGTCGCTCTTGTAACCGCCGTTGCGGCTGGACGAAAAGATTGCGTCGAGCTGTTGCAGGGTCAGGCCCGCGATCGGGTTGTCCTTGTGGACGTAGACCGCGAGCATGTCGATCGCGCTCGGAAGGGCGGTCGGCTCGTAGCCGTAGGCCTTCTTGAACTCGTCGACCTCGGCTGCCTTCATCTGGCGGCTCATGGGGCCGAAGGTGGACTTGCCGGCGATCAGCGCGGGCGGCGCGGTCGAGGAGCCCTTGCCCTCGATCTCGATCTGCACGTTGGGGTACATGCGCCGGTAGCCTTCGGCCCACAGCGTCATGAGGTTGTTCATCGTGTCGGAGCCGACCGAGGCTATGTTTCCGGACACGCCCGAGTTGGTCGGACGGTAGACGGGGAGCTTCGGGTCGACCTTGACGGTCTGCGCGGTCGCACTGCTGGCGAGGCCGAGGACGGCCATGGCGATACCAAGCTTCTTGACGTTCATCAGATTGCTTCTGGTGGTTTGGATGGCTGGTGTTTCTAGGGGGGATGCTCGCCGCGCGCCTTGAAGACCAGGTGGGCCCAAGATCAAGGATGCTTAAATCGCCTCGTCGGGGCCGAATCCGCCTTCTTGGCCCCGAGAGCGCGGCTCCGCCCCTCTCGGGAGGCCTCCAACTAGAATCCGGGCCCCCCCCCCGTTCGCGCCCCTTGATGATTCTGCCCCTCTTCCTCCTTCTGGCCGCCGCGGACGCCCCCCCCGCCGGCCCTCGAATACCGGGCGGGCTGCGCACTTCGGACGCCACCGCGAGGTCCGCTGGCGGCTCAACGGCCGGATCATGTTCGACGCGATCGATCCCTCCGAAGGCCTCGAGGACTCGGTCGAGGACCGCCAGCACATCCGACGAGCGCGCCTGATCGCCCAGGGCCGCATCGGCGAGCACCTCGGCGCGAAGCTGAAGCTGCAGTGGGAGTTCAGCGACTCGGAGGAGGAGTTGCTCGAGGGCCTGCTCGACTGGCACACCTTCCCGGTCGGCAGCCTGCGCCTCGGACACTTCCGGGAGCCCTTCGGGTTCGACGCGAAGACCAGCTCGGGCCACCAGTCCTTCCTCGAGCGCTCGGCCCCCACGGACGCCTTCACCCCCGGTCGCAACCGCGGCGTGCAGGTCCGCGACCTTGGGCGGGACTGGAGCCTGGCGGCGGGGTTCTTCCGCAGCGCCGACGACGTCGTCCGCGTCGGCGGACAGGAGACGGCGATCACGGCGCGGGGGACGTGGCTGCCGATGCGCAGCGAGGACGACCACGAGGTGCTGCACCTCGGCCTCTCGATCAGCGAGCGCGACTTCGAGGGCGACGGGCTGCGGCTCAGCGCGCGTCCCTCGGCGCGCCTGGT
>JAQBVH010000817.1 GCA_027623615.1 Planctomycetota bacterium
CTCGCCGAGGTAGGCCGCGGTCAGGTGGGCCAAAGGAGCCAGATCGCCGCTCGCCCCGACCGAGCCCTGCTGAGGTACGACCGGCACGAAGTCCGCGTTGAACAGATTCACGAGCGCGTCGACCAGCTCGACCCGCACCCCCGAGCAACCGCGCAGCAGGCTGTTCAGGCGCAGCACCTGCATGATGCGCACCGCGACCAGGGGCATGGGCTGGCCGACGCCGGCGCAGTGGGACAGGACCAGGTTGCGCTGCAGGGGCACCAGGTCGGCACGGTCGATCGCCACGTTCTTGAGCTTGCCGAAGCCCGTGGTCAGGCCGTAGACCACCTCGCCACGGGCCACGATGTCGTCGACCATGTCGCGCGAAGCCTGGATCCCGGGGCGCGCGCCCTCGGCCACCGCGAGCGCGATGCGCTCGCCGCGCACGAGGGGATCCAGGTCGTCCAGGGTCAGGGAGCTGCCGTCGAGCGTGAGGGTCTTCACCGGCGCGGATTCTACGCGCGATCCGCCGCGGCCCCCACTGCCCGCCGCGACTGCCCGCGGCGCGCGCTCTACTTCGGTTCGTGTTGGGGCTCGCCCTCGATGGCCTCGAGGGGCAGCACCAGGGGCTCGGTGAGCATCTGGTCGGGCTTGATCTGGATCTGCTTGTCGTTGACGAGCTGGGCGTGGTGCCACCAGACCTCGAGCTTCCAGAGCCCGGGCTCGAGGTCCTGGACGACCAGCTGCTCGTCCGCCGGCAGGAGCCAGGGGTCGCGGGGCTGCCCGTTGATCGTCGCCTTGACGCCCAGCGCCTGGTAGCGGCCCCCCATACGCACCTCGAGGCTGCCGAAGACGTCGGCGACCGGCTCGAGGGTCAGCTCGTGGTCCGCGGTGACCGGCTCGACCGTCTTGAACGCGCGCGCGTCGCCCGCTTCCGACTGGACCGACAGGTAGTAGCCGCCCGGGGAGATTTCCGGATAGGCCGTGACGACGAAGCGGCCGCCGGGGCCGGTGCGCACCTCCTGGATCGCGGCCGGGAGGTGCGGCGCGATCAGGGACTGCAGGTACTCGGGCCGGCGCTGCTGCATCGCCTTGGTCGTGGCGAAGCTGCGCGTTGGCGCCTCGAGCCGCACGAAGGCGTTCTTGGCCGGCGTCCCGTCCGCGTTCTTGACCACGCCGCGGATCGCGTTCGGCGCCGAGCGGAAGCTGACCAGGTGCTGGTTGCGCGCACCGGGGTTGACCTTCTTGTTGACGATCGGCTGCGTGGCGATGGCGCCTGGATGGAAGGCCAGCAAGGAGACGTGTCCCTCTTGCAGCCCCTTGATCAGCGTCGTCCCGCCAGGGTGAACCTCGACCGGGTTGATCTCGTGCCAGGGGAAGGTGCGCGCCCCGAGGCCGGTTCCGTGGGACTGCCCGGCGACGGGCAGCACGTAGAGCTTGGCCGGGCCCGGGCTCCCGACGGCTGACTCGAGTCGCACCTCGAGGTCGCAGCCGGGGTGCAGCCGTAGCGTGAGCTTGTCCCGCGAGATCGCGCGCCCGAAGGTCACGGCGAACTGCTGGTAGCTGAGCGCGTAGCCATCCTTGCGCACGGTCACCGGCACCTTGCCGGGCGTGACGCGTGAAAAGTCGAACTCCCCGAGCAGGTTGGTCAGGGTGTTCGCGCCGTCGAGGTAGACCTGCGCCCCCTCGAGCGGCTCCCCGTCCAGGTCGACCACCGTCCCGCTGACGTAGGCGCCCGCGGCCTGGGACATGTCGAGGTTGAGCTCCGAATTGCCGAGCTGGTGCAGGCTGACCTCACGCTCGCTGACCTGACCGGTCGCCGCCGCGACGCGCACCATCGAGAGCCCCGGGAACAGATCGCTCGCGCCGAAGTGCCCAGCGGAGTCGGACTCGAGGACGCGCCCCTCGTTGGGGCCGGACACGAAGGTCACCACCGTGGGGATGCCCGTGTTCTTGTTGCCGCGCACGAACCCGCGCAGGCCCGCGTTCGCGTCCCCGCGCGGGGCCGGCAGTCGGCTGTCCTCGTAGCCTCCCGGCTGCACCAGGGTCAGCTTGACCTCGAGCGGATGGGCGACCGTCGTCGAGCGCATGCCCTCCGAGCCCGTGCTGCCTGTCTCCAGGATCGCGTCCTGGCGACCCTGCTCCTTGCCCCCGACCAGCGTGGGCGAGCTCACGGGTGTCACGCTGGGTCGGTCGCTCTCGATGTCGCGCACCTCGAGATCTGTCCACCAGAGGGCGGCCCCGCCACCGGCGAGGCTCAGGATCACGAGAACGAGGAGGAGTCGTTGGTTGACGCTCATACGCTGGCCACGGCCCGCGTGCTGCGGTCCGGTCGATTCAGTTTATCGGTCGGAGGGCCAGGTCCGATGGCGAGGGATCGCGAGATGCGTCCGGGGGGTGCCCTAGGGTCGGTCATGGGCGCGGTTGACGCTTGGAACCCCGGAAACGACCCACGGCAGAGCAGAAGCTAGGCCGCCCGAGACGACGGACCGGGGGACCTCTTCCCGGATTCCGGGTTTCCTGGCTGGCGGACCGCGGTTGCCCGGGCGCGCGGGCCCCTCCAGAATGCCTCCCCATGTGGCTCAGACCCCTCGCACTCTCCCTGGCCGCCGGCCTCGTGGCCGCATGCGG
>JAQBVH010000818.1 GCA_027623615.1 Planctomycetota bacterium
GAGCCGAGGCGGCGACCGCGCAGGGTCATGGGTCCCCCCTCCGCGGTCCTGCGGCCATCGAGCCAGGTCGCGAAGGTCCCACCCTCCACGAGGGGCACGAGGGAGACGAACCCGTGCTCGGTCGGGGAGGCGTCCCCGTGCAGCCAGCGGTCCGGCGCGTCCCCTTCGCGGAGGCGGATGCCATAGGCGAAGATCCCCTCGGAGAGCTTCTCGAGCCAGGTGGCCACGGGCTTGCCGCCGGCGAACGCGAGCTGCGGGAAGTCGGCCCAGTTCACGAACCACTCCGAGCCCACCGCCAGGGTCTCGGGCGCGGTCCACTCGCCCTCGGCGCCCAGGCCTGTGAGCTCGAGCCGCGGACGAGGCCCGGGCAGGGTGTACAGGACGTGCGGTCGGCCGTCCGGACCGAGGGCGAGGTCGGGCCAACGGGCGCCCGGACTTCCGGCCGCCGTGAGCGCGGTCACCTCGAGCTCACCCGCCGGCACGCGCGCCTCGCCGAGGAACACCACCCCGGCGACCCCCGCGAAGCCGACCAGGGTGCCGAGCAGGGTGCGCGGCCCGACCGTCTCCCCGAAGTAGCGCGCGAGCGGCAGCGTGAAGAGCGGCGTGGTCGAGAACAGGAGCGCGCCGACCGCGCCGGGCAGCTCGCGCAGGGCGAAGTGGAACGGGACCAGGTTGAAGATCGAGGCGAACAGCACCGCGGGCAGCAGCACGAGGAACATGCTGCGCCGCCGCATCGGCGTCGTCAGGGTATCGAGCTCGCGGCGCACACCGGTGCGCGTGACGAGGCCGACCACGATCGACATCCCGAAGCAGGCGATCAGCGCGCCGGCCAGGCGCACGACCGCTCCGATGAAGGGATCGACCCCCTGGATCGCCGCGTGGCCGCTGATCGTCGAGCTGGCCCAGAAGACCGCGGCGACGAGGGCCAGGAGCACCCCGGAGGTGCGCGAGCGCGCCTCGTCCTTGCTCCCCCGTTCGGTCAGCACCAGCCCGACGCCCGCGAGCACGACGGCCATCGAACCGAGGACCGCGGGCGAGAGGGCCTGGTGGAGCCACACCCAGCCCATCAAGACCGCGATCGGCACGTTGATCAGCCCGACCATCGCGGCGGTCTGCACGCCGCAACGGGGCAGCGCCGCGAAGAACAGGGCGTCGCCGATCGCGAAGCCCATCGCCCCCGAGGCCATCAGGAGCAGCGCCGCCTCGCCGGTCGGACGTGCTCCGCCGATCACGGCGACCAGGGCGCCGAAGGCGATCAGGCCGCAGCCGTTGCGCAGGGCGTTGATCGCCATCGCCGTCGGCCGCTCGCCGTCCGGCAGGTCACGCAGGTGCTTGCCGATCAGGTGCGAGGCGATCGCCCACGTGAACGCGGAGATCAGGGCGAGGGCGCTGGCGAAGGGCGTTCCCAAGGGGGCTCCGGATGGGTTGGGCCGAAACTGGGTTGGGCCGAAACGACGCGAGCCCGCGGTGGCGGGCTCGGGACGGGATGGCTCGGGTAGGCAGCCATCATGCGCGGTCGCGCGGCGACGCGCGAACGGGTTCGTTCACGCGGATGCGTCGAGGGCTGCTAACCCTTCTTCTTGGCGCGGACAGCAGCGACGTGCTTGCCCGAGCCCATGCCGATCTTGCGCACGCGACGACGACCGCGGGTGGGGCCGCCGGCTTTGATCTGGGACTTGGCCATGGGAGTTCTCCTGGGGAAACGAGCGGGAGAGGCTACCGGGTCCGGCCGGGCCTGTCGAGACCGGGATCAGTCCCCAGACCCGGTTTCCGGGTCCTGCGCGTGGGTCCTGACGGGCCGCGGGCGCACCAGCCCGCCCACCTCGACCGAGAGGTACGCCCCGGGGATGTCCTTCTCCAGGGCCGCCATGTGCTTCTTGAGGACGAACTCGACCCGGTTGCGCAGCAGGGCGCGCGGGTCCTCCGGCGGATGGTCCGGGTCGTAGACCTGCACCCCGAGGGCGTTGTCCCCCACCAGGACGTCCCGGGCGATCACCCGCGGCGCCGGCAGGACCACCCGCACCGCCATGCCGTCGAGGACGACGGAGCCGGGGCCGACCTCGTCGTCGCCCATGCCCCAGACCTCGGGCGGCTCCTCGGCCGAGCGCGGCCGCATCACGTGGGAGACCAACCACGGTTGGGACGAGGAGAAGCGGCACATGTGCAGCACGTGCACGACCTGGGGCTGGAGCATCTCGAACCAGCGACCGACCAGGGCCTCGGACTCGCTCGGCGCCTCGGCCAGGGCCTTCTCCTTCTGCTCCTTGAGGACGGGCACCCACCAGCGGTAGAGGGCTGGCATGCCCATGCCCACGACCACGACAGCTGCCAGGACGACGAGACCGGCCGCGCGGGCTTCGCGGCGTTCGGTGGGCTTGGGCGGCATGGGCCGGATTCTCGTCGGGGATCGGCGCGCCCTCAACCCCGGTCGCGCGGATCCGACCTGGACCCACGTCGCAGGCGACCGGATGATGCCCGGGTGGGCCGTCGCATCTTCATCGGAGACATCCAGGGTTGCCGCGAGGAGCTCGAGCGGCTGCTCGAGGCGCTCGCCTTCGACCCCGCCGGGGACGAGCTCCACCCGGTCGGCGACCTGGTCAAACGCGGGCC
>JAQBVH010000819.1 GCA_027623615.1 Planctomycetota bacterium
ACTGGAAGGTCTCGCCCGGGTTGTCGAGGGCGCTGAAGCTCAAGAAGGTCTCGGAGCGGCGCTGGCGGCCGCTCATCCCCGAGGCGGCGCCGGCGCCGGGCAGGGCGAGGGTCTCGACCAGCGTGCCGTTGGCCTCGAAGAGCACGACCTCGGAGCGCGCGTCGACCAGGTAGTGGCAGAGCAGGCGCCCGCCGATCATCGAGGCGTCGTCGAGGGTGTGCTCGCGTTCGGGCACGACCGTGACCAGCTCCTTGCCAGGTGCGCTGCAGTCGACCTTGATGATGCGACCCTTCGGCGCGTCCTTGTCCGTCCAGAACCAGCCGTCGTTGCCGAGCGGCAGGTACTGGCCGTCGAAGTCGTCGAAGACCTTGACCCAGGCGCCGTCCGCGCTGGGCGACGTGTCCCGGATCCAGAGCCAGTTCTTGCGGGTGGTGCCCTGGCGCTGGAAGAGGACCTCGAAGCGCCCGTCGTCCTCCGTGACCGAGATCCCGAAGCTGCGGTCAGGGTTGGCTGGGTCGTCGTAGACGAGGACGTCCTGGGACTGATCCGTGCCGAGCGTGTGGTACCACAGGCTCGGGCGCAGGTCCTTCTCGATCAGCTTGTTCGTCGACTCGGGGAAGCGCAGGTAGGTGAACCCCGACCCGTCGTGGGCCCACTCCGGGGTTGAGAAGCGCGACCACTGGATCAGGTCCAGGAGGTCCTTACCGGTCTTGAGGTCGCGCACGCGCCAGGTGCGCCAGTCGGAGCCTCCATCGGACTGGCCGTACGCCAGGTAGCGCCCGTCGCGACTGAACGACGTTCCACCCAGGGAGACCGTGCCGTCCTGCGACCAGGTGTTCGGGTCGAGCACCACGTCACAGTCCTCGATCTTCGCGTCCGGGCGATCGGCGCGCACGAGCTGTGACTGGCCCATCACGCCGTCGTTGTAGGTGAAGTAGTAGAAGGACCCCTCGCGGCTCGGCAGACCGTAGGACTCGCTGCCCGAGAGGCGCTCGAGGATCGCCTGCACCTGCTCGCGGCCGCCGAGGGAGTCCAGGTGCTTGCGCGAGACCTTGTTCTGGGCCGCGATCCACTTGCGCACCTGGGGGGCGTCCGAGTCCTCGAGCCAACGGTACGGGTCGGCCACCGAGGTGCCGTGGAAGTCGTCGACGATCGCGCCCCGGTGGGTCTGGGGGTAAGCGCTGCGCTTGGTGGCGCCGCCCTGGCAGGCGACGAGGGCGAGGGGGACGACGAAGAGGGCGGTGCGCAGGCGCGACATGAAAACTCCTGGGTCCGGAAGGGCCCAGGAGTGTAGAGGACCTCGCCCCAGCTTTTCAGGCCGGACCGAGGTGAAGGTGGGAGAGGGTCAGGCCTGCTTGTCGCCGCAGGAGCCGCAGAACTTGGCATCCACCCCGACCGACTCTCCGCAGGAGGTGCAGAAGGCGCCGCCTTGGGCCTCCTTCTCCTTGAGGTCGTGCCCGCAGGAGCTGCAGAACTTGCCCGGCGGGACGGTGGCCATGCAGCTTCCGCACTGGACTCCGGCAGCGGCCGGGGCCAAGCGCTCGCCGCCCTGGTTGTCGCGGGTCAGCATCTGGGCCATGCCGAGGCCGATGCCGAGGCTCGCGCCACCGAGGAGGCCGTCGCCACCGCCGCCGCCGCCGCCCCCCTTGGCCATGCCTTCGCCGGCGCCCATCATCGCCTTGCCGGCGGCGAACTTCTGGTAGCCGTCGACGCCGCCGACGGTCTTCAGGTACGCCGCGTCGCGGTACAGGTTCTTGAGGTTGTCTCCGTCCTCCTCGTCGATACCGATGACGAAGTTGCCGAAGCGCACGATCTCGATGCCGTAGTCCGAGACGTGCTTACCCATGGAGGCCAGGGCCGATTCCTCGATTTCCTCCGTGTAGGCGCCCGAGGTCACGTCGAGCAGCGGCCAGCGCTGCTTCACGATCAGCTCTGCGATGTTGTCGCGCATGACCTTGAGCACCTGCTCCTTCATCCAGGCCTTGACCATGAAGGACTCGGCGCGGCCCATGCCGACAAGACCGACGATCAGCTGGCGCGGATCGGTGACCTTGAAGCTGAATTCGCCGTGCACCATCGTCTCGACGGGTACGCCGGACTTGGGGTCCTCGACGTGGCCGATGCGGCCGCCGAACTTGATGCCCGGATGCTCGCGAACGTTGACGAAGAAGACCTCCGACTGGAACACGTTGCCGCCCGTGAACTTGTCGACCAGGTTCGACAGGAAGGGCAGGTTCGAGGTGTCGAGGGTGTAGCGCCCCGCGTCCATGACCTCGACCACCTGTCCGTCCCGGAAGAAGATCGCCTTCTCGTCCGCGTCGACGGTGAGCTGCGACTTCATCGGGATCGTCTTGTCCGGATGCTTCCAGACGATCTGAGATTTGGTCCCGTCAGGACGGGCGACCATCATCTCCTGCGTGCCGCGCTTGAACCAGTCGATCACACCCATGGCGGGTCTTGCTCTCCGTGCACCGAGGTGCGGGTTGAAGGAAGCTGCGGCGGCCAGTAGTGGTCGCCCCTGGAGATCGTACTACGGGGCCTGGGCCGGCTTCATTCATCCGGTTGGACGCAGGGTCCTGCTCTCGTCCCCCCCCGGGGGTCGCCAAG
>JAQBVH010000820.1 GCA_027623615.1 Planctomycetota bacterium
TCCCGGCGCTCCCGGCGCTCCCGGCGCTCCCGGCGCTCCCGGCGCTCCCGGTACTCAGCGCGCGGTCTTGGGCAGCTCGAGCAGGGACAGCTCGAGGTCATCGAGCAGCACGCTGTCGTCGCCGTGGACCTGGACCACGATCGCCTTGCCGTCGTCCGCATCGGTCGCGGTGTAGGCGCAGTGCAGCGTATGCCAGGCCTCCTGCATGCCCGGCTCCGTGCGCACGCTGCTCGCGCGGGCGCCCGCGCCGTTCGAGGCGAACCCGACCGCATCTCCCGCGGCGTACAGGTAGGCGCCGACCGCGTTCGGTCCGCTCGTGCCCGTGCGCCGGCGGTAGTGCACCGTGAACAGGTAGCGGCGTCCGGCCTCGTAGCGCGCGGCGAGCGTCTTCCAGGTGTAGCCGTGGGCGTCGCCTGCCGCGGATGCCGCTTGCAGGGCGTAGCTCCCGGTGTGGTTCGCGAACCAGCCGCTGTCGCCGGCCCAGGCGCCGAGGTTCGTGCCGGCGGTCTCGCTGGACCACCCGAGGACGCCGTCGACGTAGCCCCAGTCGGCGGCGGTGATCGTCTCCCAGCTCGCGGACCAGAGGCGCCGCAGCGCGGGCCGCGCCCGTGGCGTGGCCAGGATCGCGACCTCCGCGGCCGTGAGCGCGCGGTCGTGAATCGTGACGTCGTCGAGCAGGCCCTCGAACTCGGCCTCGCTGCCGTGGTACGCGGGCGTGTCGCTCCCCAGGTACAGCATGCCGCGCCCCCCGCCGGTCGGGAGCTGCGTGAAGCCGACCGGACTGCCGAGCAGCACTCCGTCGACGTAGAAGCGCACCTCGCCCGCCGTCGCGTCGCGCGTGATGGCGTAGTGGTGGTCCTCGCCCGGCGCCACCGGCGCTGGAAGCGTCGAGGTCACGACGACGTTGTTGCCGTCCCCGTACTCCCAGAACGCGCGCAGTCGCCGATTCGACTGGAGGCTGAGCCAGTAGGAGTAGTTCGTCTCCTCGTTCTCGGTGTAGTAGTCGTTCGTCGCGTAGCAGAGCAGCGGGTTGTCCCAGTCGCCCGTGGCCAGCGCGCCGTAGCGCGCGAACGCGCCGAGCGTGAGATCAGCGTTGAGCGAGAGCACGTGATCGCCGATCGCGCCGGCCTCGACGTGGTCGCCCTTGCCGTCGAGGGCGAGGCCCAGCAGGCCCGAGATGCCGGACACGACCTCGGCGTTGCGGCGCCAGGCGCCGTCGATCCCGTGCTGTCCGCCGTCGACGGGTGACCCGGCCTCGAAGTCGTAGGCGGCCACCAGCCCCTGGGTGGGGGGGCTGGCGTCCTTCATCACGAAGCTGTCGAGGACGTCGTCGAAGTGTCCGTCGCCGTCGGCGTCGCCGTAGAAGCTGGCGCTGGCCTGCAGCCCATCCACCTCGACCAGGAGGAACCCGGGAACCTGCTGGTAGGGGCGGATCGGCTCGAAGCCCTGCCAGCCTCCGCCGGTCCCGATCAGCACCTCGTAGGGCCCCGCGCTCGCGCCGAGCCCAGCGCCGCCGATGCGGTCGGGTTGGTAGCGGTGCCAGTGCCCACTGAAGTAGCCCGAGACGTCGTTCGCGACCAGGGACTGCCACAGCGCACCCGCGGAGCCACCGGTCGGTTCGCTCGTGCTGAACTGGATCGGCCGGTGCGAGAAGACGAACACGTGATCCATCCCTGCAGCGGAGGCGAGGGCGCCGTCGAGCCAGGCCTGATTCGGAGCGGAGCCACCCGTGTGCAGGTCGGTCGTCACGCTGATGATGCGCGTCGTGCCCACGTCGAACCAGTAGCTCATGCCCTCCTGGCCGGCCGGGCTGTTCGCAGTCGGCAGCCAGGGGAAGGCCTGGGTCCAGCGCGCATAGGTGCCGGGGCCGCCGTACATGTCGTGGTTGCCAGGCACCATGTAGCGGATCGCGCCGAGGGTGCTGGTCGCGACCTTCCAATCCTCCCACTCGGCGGCCGTCGTGTTGAGATTGCTGGAGCCGGCGACGAGATCGCCGCAGAACAAGGCGAACGCGGGGGCGAGGGCGTTCATGTCCTCGGCCATCGCAGGCCAGAGGGTGTCGTTGATCCCTCCTCCGGTCGTCCCGTCGTCCTGGGTGTCGCCGACGACGACGAAACGTAGTTGGCTGGAGCTCTCGACGGCTGCGTGGACCGCGGCCAAGGCCGCCTCCGGGGGGTCCGGAGCGGAGATGCCGACGGCGAAGAGCGCAAGGAACGGGAGGGGCAGGAGCGCACGCAGGAGCATGCAGTCGATCCTAGATGCCCGGGCGCTCTGCCGATACCGAAGGCCTGCTGCGGGTTACTCCGCCTGCTCTACGGTGAACGTCAGCGGGAAGCCCTGCGCCCGCGCGAGCGCGGTCGCGCGCTTGACCTTCTTCTCCGCCACGCTCCTCGGCCAGTGACCGACCACCGCGCTGCCGGTGTAGTGCACCTTGTACATCAGCTCGCTGGCGCGCGCGTTGGAGAGGCGGAAGACGGCGCGCAGGACCTCGACCACGAACTCCATCGTCGTCCGGGGATCGTCGTGACAGATGACGCGCCAGAGGGGGGCGATGCGCTCCGCGATCTCCTCCTCGGTGGTGGGCTCGGACTCGGTACCTCCGGAGG
>JAQBVH010000821.1 GCA_027623615.1 Planctomycetota bacterium
TGGACCTCGTGGACCGCCTGCGCATCCTCGAACGAGCTGGCGAGGCAGTCCCCACGTCCCGCCTCGTGCAGGTGCTCGTCGCCGAGGGTGCGCCCATGCGCCTCGTCGCGACGCGGGTCGAGCCCCAGGTCGCAGAGCTCCTGATCGCGAGCTGGCGCTCCCTGACCCCTGGGAGGCGGCGGGAGGCGCTGACCCTCCTGCTCGCACGCCCCTTGTTCGTCGAGCAGGTGCTGACCGCCCTCGAGTCCGGCGCGTTGGTCCCGAGCGACCTCGACGCTCACCAGCGCGAGCTCTGCGTAGAACGCGCCACCGACGCCGAGCGCGCGCGCCAGGTGCTGACCTCACCGCCCGGTGATCGTGCGGCGGTCGTCACCGAGTTCCTCGCCGCCATGGACGGCCTCACGGGCGACGCGCTCGCAGGCCGCGAGGTCTTCCGCGCGCGCTGCGCTGCGTGTCATCGCCTCGATGGGGAGGGCAGCGCCGTGGGTCCGGACCTGCGCGCGCTCAGCGATCGTTCGAGCGCGGCGCTCCTGGTCGCGATCCTCGATCCCAACCGCGCGGTGGAGGCCCGCTACCGCTCCTACACCGC
This sequence comes from Planctomycetota bacterium, assembly GCA_027623615.1. GTDB lineage: Bacteria > Planctomycetota > UBA1135 > UBA1135 > JALWOP01. Next base: position 590 of record JAQBVH010000821.1, read on the forward strand.
GCGCACATGGGACGGGGTGTTGATCACCGGGGTCGTCGCCGAGGAGACGGAGACCAGCGTCACCCTGCGCGGCGCGGGCGTCGACGAGGTGCTGCTGCGCAGCGACCTCGAGCATTTGGTGGGCTCCGAACGCTCGCAGATGCCCGAGGGGCTCGAGGCGGACTTGACCCCCCAGGACCTCGCGGACCTGTGCGCCTACCTGCAGGGGGCAGGCGTGGCCCGGCGCGTGTTCACGGGGAACACGCCACGGGTCGCCCTCGAGGCGGACGGCGTCGTCGAGCTGCCCGCGTCCATCGCCGAGATCTTCGGGCCCAGCCTCGTGTTCGAGGAGCGCTTCCAGAACCTGGGGTTCTGGCACTCGACCGACGACCTCGCGGCCTGGTCGGTGGAGCTGGAGCGCGGCGGGACCTTCGAGGTGGAGCTGAGCCATGCCTGTCCGAGCCAACCCGGCGCGAACGCGCTCGTGCTGGAGGGGGGTGGTGAGGGCGTGCGCTGGACGGTCGCGCCGACCGGGAGCTGGGAGACCTACTCCACGGCGCACCTCGGCACGCTCCGATTGGCGCCGGGGCGCAGCTTCCTGCGGGTCCGTGCGGCGGAAGGACTAGAGGGGTACCTGCTCGACCTGCAAGGCCTGCGACTCCGCCGCGTGGAGTAGCCGCGATCAAAACACCGCGTTCGCCCTGCCGTCCTCCACAGCCACCGGATACAACCTCGCCCATGGGCAAGACGCGAGTGCTGGTGATCGGCTGCGGGAACATGGGCGCCTCTCACGCGCGCGCGTACACGGCCCTGGACGAGTTCGAGCTGGTCGGGGTCGTGAGCCGCGGCCCCGAGAGCCGCGAGGCGCTGAGCGCCGAGCTGGGCGGCGTGGCGACCTTCGCCGACGCCGCGGCGGCCATCGACGAGCTGAAGCCGGACGCGGTGTCGATCAACACCTACCCGGACACGCACTACGACCTCTGCAAGCACGCCCTCGAGTCGGGTTGCCACGTCTTCATCGAGAAGCCGTTGGCGGAGACCTACGACGAGGCGAGGGAGCTGGTCGACCTGGCCGCGTCCAAGGGCCTCAAGCTGGTCGTCGGCTACATTCTGCGCGTGCACCCGGCGTGGACGAAGTTCATCGAGCTGGCGCGCACCCTCGGCAAGCCGCTGGTCATGCGCATGAACCTCAACCAGCAGAGCCGCGGCAAGGACTGGAGCACGCACAAGGCGCTGATGGACTCCATCTCGCCCATCGTCGACTGCGGCGTGCACTATGTCGATGTGATGTGCCAGATGACCGGCGCGCGTCCGGTGCGGGTCTCGGCCATCGGCGCCCGCCTGACGGAGGAGCTCAAGCCGGGCATGTACAACTACGGCCAGCTGCAGGTGACCTTCGACGATGGCTCGGTCGGCTGGTACGAGGCCGGCTGGGGCCCGATGATGAGCGAGGTGGCCTACTTCGTGAAGGATGTCGTCGGTCCCAAGGGCTGCGTCTCGATCGTGGATCGCGGGGGCAGCGAGCGCGCTGCTGACAGCTCGGATGTGGACGCCCACACCAAGACGAACACCCTGCGCCTGCACCACCAGGCGCGCGACGAGAACGACGAGTTCGTCCAGGCCGACGAGTGGATCGACACCACGGACGAGCCCGACCACGACGGGCTCTGCCTGCGTGAGCAGGAGGTCTTCGCCGCGGCCATTGCCGGAGAGTTCGACCCGGCGCAGCACCTGCAGGACGCCCTCAGCTCCATGCGCATCGTCCTCGCCGCGGATGAGAGCTTCCGGACCGGGCGGACCGTGGAGCTCGGCTGAAGCGTGGCAGGCCACGCAGGGCGACGCCCTAGTCCGCGTAGGCCTGCACCTCGGTCAGGCGGCTGAAGCTCGGGAAGGTCAGCCCGTGGCAGCCCTCCGTCACGATCCGGAGGGCGCGCACCTCGCGGGCGGGGAAGCTGTGGTCGACGAAGGTCGCCTCACCCCGAGTGCCGGCTCCAGCGCGTCCGACCTCGTCGAAGGAGACGCCGTCGGTCGAGGCCA
>JAQBVH010000822.1 GCA_027623615.1 Planctomycetota bacterium
GGCCGTGCGCAGCTTCGGCGCGCGCCAGAGCGCGCCCCAGCCGCCGTGCTCGCGCACGTGCCGCCAGTCCGCGCGCAGCTCGTGCGCGATGCCCTTGAGCACGCTCGCGAGGTTCGGCCTGACGTGCACCCCGTGGCCCCGCAGGAAAGCCGCGTCGACCCGATAGCGCTCGAAGGCAGCGGCCGGGCCGTAGCGATGCGCGTGGTGCACGACCGCGCTCGGTTGGAAGACGAGGCGCTGGCCCCGCGCCTCGATGGCCTCCGCCCAGGCCGCGTCCTCGCCGAACGGGACGTCGGGGAACGGCGTCTCCGCCAGCGCCTCGGGCAGGATCGCGCTCGCGACGTTGTTGAAGCGCGGGCCCGGGCCACGGGTGAGCAGCGGGCCAGGCGTGTCGCCGGCCTCGGGCGCCTGGAGGACCGTGCGGGCGGTCAGGGGATCGTCGCCCGGGTTCGGCAACACGCGCGCGGTGGCGCCGACCACCTCTGCGCCGAGGGGCTCGATCAGGCGCGCGAGGAAGTCCGCGTCGACGGGCCGGGCATCCTGGGAGAGGAAGACGAGCACCTCGCCCGCCGCGAGCCCGGCGAGGCGGTTGCGCGTAGCCCCGTGGCGGAACTCGGCCTGCGGGATCCACGTGACCGAGGCCCCCCGCGCGCGCAACAGCTGCCGCGTGCAGTCGCGCGAGTCGCTGTCGATCACGACGAGCTCCCAGCCACCCTCGAGCCGCTGGCGGTCGAGGGCAGGCAGCAGCCGCTCCAGATCCGCCTCGGCGTTCCAGGTGGGCAGGCAGACCGAGACGCGGGGGCGGGTCAAGGACGCGCTACTTCGAGAGGCTGAGGACGTCGAACTCGAGCGGGCCCTCGATGCCGAGCGGAAGCCCGAGCGCCATCCAGAGCACGATCATCACCGTCCAGACGATGCCGAAGGCGATCGAGTACGGCAGCATGGTCGAGATCAAGGTGCCCATGCCGCCCTTCGGAACGAAGCGCTGCATGAAGACCAGGATGATCACCATGTACGGGTTCAGCGGCGTGATCGAGTTCGAGACCGAGTCGCCGACGCGGTACGCGGCCTGGGTCAGCTCCGGGCTGATGCCCACCATCATGAACATGGGGATGAAGATCGGCGCGAACATGGCGTACTTGGCCGACATCGAGCCCACGAACATGTTGAAGGTCATGGTCATGCCGATGAAGGCGATGACCAGGACCTCCTTGGGCATGGCTGCCTGGCCGAGCTGCTGTCCGCCCCACAGGGCCAGCATCTTGTCGAGCCCCGAGAACTTGAAGTGCTCGATGAACTGACCGGCGAAAAAGGCCAGGACGACGATCGGGGCCATGCCCGCGATCGACTCGATCATCAGCTTGGCGATCTGCTTGTCGCCCTTCACCTGCTTCATCGCGAAGCCGTAGGTCAGCGACGGGACGATGAACAGGAAGAAGAGGATGGGCACGATCGCCGCGGTCCACTTCGCGAAGGGGCCGTCCTTCCCGTGCAGGGGCCAACCCTCGATGGACGAACACACGAAGACGAGGCCGACGATGGCGAATGCAGCGAAGATGGCCTTGCGCAGGGCAGAGACCTCCTGCGAAGAGAGGCGCTGCTGGGCGAGGCTGCTCCTGTCGACCGGGCTCGGTCCCCCCTCTTCGGGGGGCTTGCCCTCCAGCCGCGGCTCGATGAACTTCGCGGTAACCCACCATCCGACCAGGGTGATGACGATCGTGGAAGCGATCGCGAACCACCAGTTGCAGGTCGCGGCGACCTCGTAGTTCGGTGCGATGATCTGGGCGCCGTCCGCGGACATCTCCGCGAGCATGGGATCGAGCCCGGTGATCATCAGGTTCGCGTTGAAGCCCGCGGCAACGCCGGCGAAGACCGCCGCGAGGCCGGCGAGGGGCGAGCGACCCGCCGCCATGTAGAGCGCCGCAGCCAGCGGCGGCAGGACCACGTACCCGGCGTCGATCCCGGCTGAGGACATGACCCCCAGGAACACCATGGCCGGGGTCAGGTACCTGATCGGTACGACCATCATGAAGCCCTTCAAGAGGGCTGCGATCAAGCCGACTCGCTCGGCGACACCGATGCCAAGCATCCCGACCAGGACGATGCCCAGCGGAGCGAAGCCCATGAAGTTGTCGACCAGGCTCTCGAGCGCCCAGTAGAGTCCCTCCGACGACAGGAGGCTCTTGGGTTTGAGCACCTCGGGCACGCGTTCCTTCACGAACGTCTCGGTGACCTTCTCGGTGACCGGCTCGCCGTCGTCGCCCAGGAGCGGGTTGCCCGCCTCGTCCAGCTTGGGTTGGATCACGTCACGGGAGTCCGTGACGTCGACCATCTTCACCTTCCACACCGGCTCGAGCAGGTTGCCGTCCGCGTCGGACTTGGGGCGGGTGACCTCCTCGCCGTCGACCGTGACGGTCTCCATCTCGACCTGGGGCAGCTTGGTCGTCACCGTCCAACCCGCGCTGACCGCCAGCTGCGAGGCGAGCATCACCGCGATCGTCCCGATCAGGAACAGGGTGACCGGATCGGGGAGCTTGTTGCCCAGTCGCTCGACCCAGCCGAGGAAGCCGCCTTCGGCGGACGGGGGGACGGGCGTCTTGG
>JAQBVH010000823.1 GCA_027623615.1 Planctomycetota bacterium
CCGGGCTTCAGCGCTCCCGAGCAGAAGCACAAGTGGAGCCTGCGCGCCTCGATCACCAGCGAGCTCGTGCTCGACGACGTGCGCGTCCCTGACGCCGCGCGCATGCCGGGGGCCGAGGGCCTCAAGGCGCCGCTTGGTTGCCTGAGCGCTGCTCGCTACGGCATCGCCTGGGGTGGGCTCGGCGGAGCGCTGGCTTGCTTCGACGAAGTTCTGCAGTACTCCAAGGAGCGCATCGTCTTCGACAAGCCCCTGGCCGGCTTCCAGCTGGCTCAGAAGAAGCTGGCGGACATGGCCACCGAGATCACCAAGGGGCAGCTCCTGGCCCTGAGCCTCGGCCGGCAGGGCGACGCCCCAGCACGTGTCGATGGCCAAGCGCAACAACGTCGAGATGGCCCTCAACGTCGCGCGCACCTGCCGTGACATGCTGGGCGCGAACGGGGTCAGCCTCGAGTACCAGACCGGTCGCCACCTGTGCAACCTGGAGTCGGTCTACACCTACGAAGGCACCCACGACATCCACACCCTCGCCATCGGTCACGCCCTGACCGGCCACGCGGCGTACCGGTAGGGACATCGCGAATCAGGACACGGCCGTCCGGACCACCGGGTTCGGGCGGCCGCGCGCATTTGCGGGGAATAGCGTCACCCGTCCGCGCAGGCGCGGCATGGAGGGGGCGACGATGGCGCACCCCTCTACAAGATCGGTCGAGGCCCTGCTCGGCCACGAACCCTGGCTGCGTGACCTCGCGTCGCGCTTGGCGCGACCCGGGACCGAGGCGGACGACCTGGTGCAGGACACCTGGCTGTCGGTCCTCAAGCGGCCTCTGCGTGGTGACCCACGCGGGTGGCTGTACCGGGTCACCACCAATGCTGCCCGCCTCGATCGGCGAACGGGCGCCAGGCGACGTGCCCGGGAACTCGACCACGAGCAGTTGCATGCCTCCCCAGCGGTCGACGAGGTCCACGCGGACCTCGAGATCCATCGCGTCCTGCTCGACGAGCTCGACGAATTGGAGGAGCCCTACCGCACCGTACTCGCCCTGCGCTTCCTGGAGGGCAAGAGCCTGTCCGCGGTCGCGACGCGACTCGACGTACCGCGCGACACGGTCAAGAGTCAGCAGGCCCGTGGCATCGAGCGGCTGCGTCGTCGTCTGGATCGACGCATGGGGGACCGCGGCCAGTGGATGACCGCGCTGGTCCCCCTGCTCCCGTCCCGAAGCACGATTTGGACCCTGCTCATGATCCCGTCCAGCAAGGTGGTGGTCGCCGCCGTCATGATCACCGGTTTGGTTGCCCTGCTGGCCTACGGGCGACGCGACGTGACCGAGCTTCCGTTTCCCGATGGAGCCACGGACCCGCAACGGTCAGCCAGCGAGAGGGGCGCGAGCATCGCGAGCGAGGGCCCATCGACTTCGCAATCGCGTCGTGAACAGGCAGCACCGAGCTCGCCCGCCTCCTCGGATCCAGCGGCGGGGGACCGAGTGACAGGACAGGTCGTGGATCACACAGGCTCCCCGCTCTCGGGCGTCCGTGTCCACGAGGTGAGGGACACGACCCACTTCGTCACGACCGACGCGCGAGGCGAGTTCACGTGGCCCGACCCGGATGAACCCGTCGAGTTGACTCCCAGCGGCCCGGACCTGTGGGCGGTGACCACTCGCTGGGTCCGACCGGGCGATCCTGATCCGCTGCGCCTCGTCCTGGCTCCGGCGATCCATCTGGCGGGCCGCGTTGTGGACGAGGTGGGGCGGCCACTCGAGAGAGCCACGCTCCACGTCAGGCTCCCCGACGCCTGGTCGCGCGACCTGGAGGGAGGGACCTACGGCGCGACGAAGCGTGGCGTGTTCGCCGGATGTGACGGCCTCGGTCGGTTCGACATGCAAGAGGTGCCAGCCGTTCCGGAGGCCCTGATCTGGGTTGAGCATGGTGAGCGCAGCGCGGTCTTCTCCATGCCGTTGGCGTCGAACCTCAGTCTCGAACTGCGCCTCGTGCAGGTCTCCGAGGACCAGCGCTGGGCGACGGTTCCGCATTTGACGGGGAGGGTGACCGACGGCATCGGTCAACCGGTGGAGAACGTACGCGTCGTCACCGAGCACTTCTACAGCGACTCGGCCGCGGACGGCACCTTCCGCTTTCCGCTCTCGTGTCTGGCGCGCGCGCAGTCCCTGTCCCTGGTCCGGCGCGGTCACGTCCCCTCGGAGGTCGCGCGTCCGGGTCCTCGGTGGCCGGACCACCTCGAGCTGAGGATCGACGATAGACCCGTCTCGGCGATCAGCGGGCGCCTCGTGGACCACGAAGGGCGCCCCCTGGCAGATCGCAAGGTGTGGATCCTCGAGGGCGCTCAGCTGCGTCCCGGACTGGAGAGCAGCTGCCTCGAGGAGGAGGTCGGCGCGGTCCACGACCGGACGGACCAGGAGGGCCGGTTCTCCCTCACGGCGCTGCCGGAGCAGCTCTACCGCGTCGCTGCGTTCGATCGCGAGAGCTGGACGCGGGTCGAGTCACGGCGCGTGCCCGCGGGCACCAACCAGCTCGAGCTCGTCGTTTCGGAGCCGCCGTCACCGCTCACCCTTCGTAGGCGCCTCGTCGATCGCGACGGCT
>JAQBVH010000824.1 GCA_027623615.1 Planctomycetota bacterium
GACCAACTGGCTCGCGTCCGACCCGGGCCGAAAGACCGAGTACTACTCCGACGACGAGGACGCCGAAGAAACCCTCGACTTCCCCTTCCTCGACGACGTGGCCTACCTGGCCAGGGTCGCGGCCGAGGACGAGTGGGAGCTCGAGGGAACAATCGACGAGCTCGTCTCCAGCGCGAGCCGAGAGCGGTTGGGTCGCGACTACCGCGGGTACTTCGCGGTCGACCACGACGCCTACACCGCCCAGTTCAAAGGCCACGGAGACGGCGCGACCTGGGCAGGGCCGCTGAGCCCCGCGCCGATCGACCTCGAGGCCGCCCGGGCGACCGGGTTGTTCGAGGTCGAGCGCCTCGTTCCCGGCGAGCGTGAGTACCGCCGTCTATGCGCCGGTTGCCACGGCCTGGCCGGCGACGGCTCGGGTCCCTCGTCACGCTACCTCGACCCCCGGCCGCGCAACTTCCGCAAGGGCATCTTCAAGTTCACCTCGACCGGTTGGGACTCACGCGCCCGCCGCGAGGATCTCTTCCGCACGATCACCGACGGCCTGGTGGGCAGCGCGATGCCCGAATTCAGGCTCCTGCCCGAGGAGAAGCGCTGGGACGTGGTGGAGTACGTGCGCTTCCTCGCCATCCAGGGTGAGTTCGAGCAAACCCTCGTGAGGGAGGCGCTCGGGTTCGAGGAGTGGCCCGACCCGGACGAGACCTTCGCGCGCATCGCGGGCTGGTGGGGCGACGCCAAGCAGGCCTTCCCCGGCGGCGAGGAACCCGCGAACGACGCGGACTCGATCGCGCGCGGCCGGGGGGTCTACCAGTCCCTGACCGCCGCCTGCACCAGCTGCCACGGCCCGCAGGGTCGCGGCGACGGACCCAGCGCGAACGAGTTCCTCGACGCGTGGGGCTACCCCATCTTCCCTAGGGACCTGACCACGGGGCAGCTCCGGGTAGGCACAGGCTCCGCCGACCTGTACGTGCTGCTCGCCCACGGCATCAAGGGCACGCCCATGCCCGGGCAGGCCGGCGCCCTGACGGACCAGGAGCTGTGGGACCTGGTGCACTTCGTCCAATCGTTCGCGACCGGAGAGAGGCGGTGACCATGACTGCGACCGCAACCGCGCCGACGCCGGCCGCGAACACCAACCTGGTTCACTACGAGCTGGTGCGCTGGCACCTGGCCGCTGCCGGGATCTCGATCCTGCTCAGCATGACCGCGGGGTTCCTCTACTCCCTACAGTTCATCGGCTACTACCCCTTCGGTGGCGCCGCCCTCTCGCCCGGGCACATACGCCTGATCCACACGAACTTCGCGGCCTACGGGTTCCTGGTCAACGGGTTCACGGCGATGACCTACTACGTCATCCCGCGACTGACCGGGTTCCCCGTGCACTCGCGCAAGCTGGGCCTGCTGATCTTCTGGGTCTGGCAGGCCATCCTGGTCAGCACCCTCGTCGGGTTCCTGATCAACAAGGCGCAGGCCATCGAGTGGGGCGAGACGCCCACCGGCTTTCGCCCAGGCACGTTCGAGCTGAACTACGTCCCCGTGGACCTGTTGATCACGGTCGGCGCGCTGCTCCTGATCGTCCAGTACATGGTGCCCCTCTACCGGGCCCGCAAGCAGCGCTACTACGTGACCCTGTGGTACTTCACCGCCGGCTACGTCTGGCTGGCGCTGACTTACCTGATGGGCAACATCATCCCGGAGTGGGTGCTGCCTGGCGCGGCGGGCGCGGCGGTGACCGGCCTGTTCATCCACGACCTGGTCGGCCTGTACGTGACCCCGATGGGTTGGGGCCTGATGTACTTCTTCGTGCCCTTGATCCTGAACAAGCCCATCTGGAGTCACTCGCTCTCGGTGATCGGCTTCTGGGGGCTGGCCTTCTTCTATCCCCTCGGCGGCGTCCACCACTTCCTGATCTCACCCATCCCCGACTACGTCGAGTTCGGCGCGATCAGCACGACGATCGCGATCGAGGTCGTGGTCACCACCGTGGTCGTGAACTTCTTCATGACCCTCAAGGGCAACTATTCGTCCCTGCGCACGTCGATCCCGATCCGCTGGTTCTACGTCGGCGCGATCTTCTACTTCATCACCTGCCTGCAGTGCTCGTTCCACACGACCTGGCGCTTCCAAAAGATCATCCACTTCACGGACTGGGTGCCGGGTCATGCGCACATGATCATGTTCGGCACCTTCAGCTTCTGGATTTTCGGGGTCGTCGACTGGCTGTGGCCGCGGGTGACCGGGCGCAGCTGGTACTCGAACTCCCTGCGGAGCTGGCACTTCTGGTTGTCGACCGTGGGCATCGCCTCGATGTTCGTGACGCTGACCGCGTCAGGCCTCGTCGCGGGCTTCATGCAGCGCGAGCTCAACCCCTGGGTGGACATCTTGGACATGTCCCTGCCCTTCTGGTACACGCGCACCTTCACCGGCGGCCTGATGATCCTCGGCCTCCTGTGTGGGCTCTACAACATGTACAAGACCGCCCGCCACGACGTCCCGTACGTGGAGGAAGACAACCTGAGCAGCGGCGAGACCGATCCGGCTCCCGCTGGGGCCTAGGAGGCAACTCGACATGGAACGCTTCCACACGATCTTCTTTGTC
>JAQBVH010000825.1 GCA_027623615.1 Planctomycetota bacterium
CGCCTGCTTCCCTGCTCTCACCCTACTGGGTCCACCGATCGACTCCTCGGAGCGCTTGCCGAACACGCTCAACGTCCTCTTCGACCACGTCGACGGGCGCGTGCTCGTGACACGCCTGGACATGGCAGGTTTGGAAGCTTCGGCGGGCTCTGCATGCGCGAGCGGCTCGCTCGAACCTTCGCACGTGTTGCTCGCGATGGGCTTCGACGAGGAGCAAGCGCGCGCAGGCCTTCGACTGTCCCTCGGACGGTCGACGAGCGACGAAGATATCCACACCGCTGTGGAGATCCTGAGGAGAACGCTCTAAGTCCTTCGCGCTCGTGTCGGATGCGCGCGGAAGTGAAGAGTTCCTGTCGAAAACGTTGACCGTCGGCGAGCCTCGACGCAGAATCGGTCCTCCACCGAAACGCCTGACAGCGACTCGCACCGCGCACCGCGCACCTTCCCAGAGAGGAGAGACAAGTCTTGGGAGGGGGTTGGTCTGCGGCCCCCCAATGACGCGAGTCGGAATCCCCAGAGGCGGTCGTGGAATCCCTGGAACGCGGAGCTGTTGCCTCCGTGCCGAGGGAAGCGGTGTGCCAAAAGTGAGCGTGCACACGTTGAGTACTAACGGTCTTCAAGGAGCCGGTCCGCGTGGGCTTTCTGCCAAGTCCCCCCGCGCGCGGATTCCGGCTAGCAAGAGGGGGTCTGAATGACCGAGACGATCGACACCATCGATGCGAGAGCCGGAATCTGTCGCCGCAGAGCATCCGCCTTCGTCAGAGCAACGGCCACCTGGGCCGTCACTCGCGGAGAGCAGGGCCGACCTGACGACCACTCCCCGCACGGAGGAAACCACAACGCCCAACGCCAACGCTCAATCGTTGGTGACTCCCTCGGCGACGCCGACCGCGTCGTCTCCTGCCACCGGGGATGAGGCCGAGCCCACCGGCTCGGCACACCAGCCGAACGACGATCTCGAAGCCGGTTCGAACGGCAACGCAGCTACCGATCAGGATCAAGACCAGGGTCAAGGTCCCTTGGGTTCGAGCGGCCGGCCCGGCAGCGTGCCGCCGCCGAGCGACGAGGTCTGCAAGGAGCTCTGGGCACAGGTCCAGGACGCCCTGCAGCGCCGCGTGCAGCGCGAACAGTTCGAGACCTGGTTCCGGCGCGCGAACCTCGTGCGCATCGACGACCGCGAGGTCGAGGTCGCGGTGCAGAATCGCTTCGCCCGCGACTGGCTGCAGAACTACTACGTCGAGACCTTGGAGCAAGCCGTCCAGGCCGTGCTCGGCGTGAAACGACGGATCCGTCTGACCGTGGATCCCGAACTCGCCGTGCCGGTGCGTCCCGCGCCGAGTCCATCGATGCCGACCGCACACGTCGAGTCGACTGTGCCGGCAACGGCGAGCCCCGGGGGATCCGCTGCACCGACCGACGGCTCCGCTGCCCGGGGGGCCGGCTCCCACAAGTCCGGAGCCGGCCCCCTCGACCCGCCGCTGTCTCCTCCCGGCGGACTGCTCTGGAACAGCGACGTCGTCCTCAACCCCAAGTACACCTTCGAGAACTTCGTCGTCGGTCCCTGCAACCGCTTCGGCCACGCCGCCGCCATGGGCGCGGGCGAACAGCCGGGCAAGCACTACAACCCGTTCTTCCTGCACGGTCGGGTCGGGGTCGGCAAGACGCACCTGTTGCAGGCGGTCTGCTACTCGATCCTGTCCCACTGGTCGAACGCGCGGATCCTGTACCTGTCCTGCGAGACGTTCGTGAACCACTTCATCGCCGCCCTCGAGAACGGTGACCTCACGGAGTTCCGCAACAAGTACCGCCAGGTCGACGTGTTGGTGGTGGACGACATCCACCTCCTGGCGAACAAGGAGCGCACGCAGGAGGAGTTCTTCCACACCTTCAACACGCTCTACAACGCGGGTAAGCAGATCGTGCTGTCCTCGGACTCGCCCCCGAAGGACATCCCCACCCTCCAGGATCGCCTGGTGTCCCGCTTCAAGTGGGGCATGGTCACCGAGATCGAGCCGCCCTGCTACGAGACGCGTATGGCGATCGTGAAGCGCAAGAGCCGCGACCGCGGGTTCCAGATGCCCGATGACGTGGCCCAGCTGATCGCCGAGCACATCGACGAGAACGTGCGCGAGCTCGAGGGTGCGGTCACGCGCTTGATGGGGTACTCCAGCTTGATCGGCAAGCCCGTCACGGTCGAGCTGGCCCGTGAGGGCCTGGCCGACCTCCTGCACGTGCGTCGCGGAGCCCCCTCGATGGATGACATCATCCAGGAGGTGACCCAGCACTTCGGCGTGAAGCTCAGCGAGCTGCAGTCGAAGAAGCGCACCAAGTCGATCGCCTACCCGCGCCAGGTGGCCATGTACCTGGCCCGCAAGGTCACGCGCCAATCCCTCGGGGAGATCGGCGGCTGGTTCGGCGGCCGGGATCACTCGACGGTGCTCTACGCCGTCGATCGCGTCTCGAGCCTCATGGGCAAGGAGGCCTCCTGCAAGCAGTCCGTCGAGGAGCTGCTCGGTCGCCTCCAGGGCTTCTGACCGTGGCTCGGCGTCGCCACACGACCCCCCACGCGGTCCCTGCCGGAGCTGTCCGGCGGGG
>JAQBVH010000826.1 GCA_027623615.1 Planctomycetota bacterium
CGCCTCGGTTCGCGACGGCCAGCTCCCCACCCGCGCCAACGTCGGGCCCGTTCCCGCCCTTTACCCAAACCTGCTGGAGTCCAAGGGAAACCGGGGCACCCTGCAGCGCTTGTTCGCAGCGCATCCCGCTCGCCCGGACCCTCCCTCCCAAAGGCTCCACACCTTGCTGTCCTTCCCCAAGACCGTCCTGCTCGCGACGTTTGCCCTCGCGCCCCTGGCCTCCGCTCAGCAGCGCATCCCCTTCGAGAATCTGGCCCAGCAGGCGCTCCAGCGCATGGCTCCCGCCGACTCGAGCCCCGAGACCCTCGACCTCGAGCAGCTCTTCCTGGCGAGCTCGGTCCACGCGCGCCTCGGCCTCTTCGAGGTGTTCCTCTCGACCAACCGCGCCAAGAACGGCGTGAACGCGGAGCACCTGGCACGGGTCTGCAAGTCCCTGCTCGACCTGCAGGCCGCCTGGCTGGCGTGGATCGAGCCGCTCGAGGAGCACGAACAGGCGGCGAAGGACCTGAAGGTGCTCCGCAAGTGGGCCGACTCCCTGCGCGGCGGGAGTCTGCAGGCCCTGGCCGAGCAGGGCGGCGGGGAGATCTTCGGGGGGCTCCGGGCCAGGGACTCCGTCCTCGAGGCGGCCGAGCGGTTCGCCACCTTCATGGGCACCGCAGGCCCCCTCGGCCTCCAGCGCGAGGACGAGCCCGAGGCGCTCGTCCTGGCTGCGGATCGGACCGAGTTCCTCGAGCTGCTGGCCTTCTCGGGCTGGCTCTACCCCGACCTCCAGGAGGTCTACTGGCAGGACCACGTGGCCAGCTGGACCAACTGCTACGTCGACCGCTACAAGTTCCTCAGCCTGCAGTACGCCTCGCCCTTCGCTGGCGCGCACTGGGGTGCCGGAACGGACATGAACGCCGACGTCGAGGACGGCCTCGCCCAGCAGGTCACCCAGCTGGCCGCCAACTCCCTCATCGACAGCTACTTCGGCGAGCGCATTCCGCCGGCCCTGGCAGGCGCCCTGTCGGTGAACCTGACGATCGAAGTCTTCGGGAGCTGCGACACACGGGTCGACGGCGACCTGCGTTCGCGCCGGACGGAGGCGATCGAGGTCTTCGTCCCCGGCGGAGCCTCCGAGGGCGGCTTCCTCGGCAAGCAGGAGGCCGGCAGCCGCTGGCGCGTGCAGAAGGGCACGGACCACTTCATCAAGGTCCTCAAATCGTCCCAGCGCAACGGCGGCGTCGCCAACGCCCGCGCCGCGGGCAAGCTGCAGCACTTCGAGATCGAGAACGACAAGAAGAACGACCGCATCGCGGTGAGCGGACCCTTCCTGGGCACCGCCGCCGCCATGATGGAGGCGCCGGGCGAGACCTTCTTCGGGGACTACCTCGAGTTCCTGCGGGCCTACCGCTCCTGCTTCGTCTACTGGCTGCGCGACGTCAGCCAGCGCAAGGAGGATCTCTCACGCCTCGCCTTCGCGCGCTGGTTGGTGCACATGGCGACCGAATCGGAGCTGACCCTCGAGCAGTCGCTGCTCGAGGCCTTCGGCGCGGCCCTCTCCGACGAGACGCTCGAGGAGGACGTCCTCGAGGGCGCCTTCCTGGCCTGGCTCGCGAAGAAGGCCCGCAGCTGAAGTCTTCTCGGCGGGGGTGTTCCTTCGGACGCCTCCGCCGAGGAGAGTAGGGGCGATGCGCGCGCGCTCGCTCCTCGCCGTCCTCTGCGTCGTCGCCCTGGTCTCGGCCTGGGTGCGCGTCGCGAACAACCTGCGCCTGGCCGAGGTCGAGGACGCCGGCGGACGCCCAGCCTGGTTCGCGACCGACCCGGACTCGCTCTACCACATGCGCCGGCTCGAGCGTGCGCTGGACTCGGGTGGATGGATCGATCCCCGCGACCCTCTGCTCGATCATCCCACTGCCGACGGGGCGCCCATTCCCTGGCCGCCCACCTACACCCGCGTCCTGTGGGCCGCTTCCGCGCCCTTCGCTCCGGACGACGCCGAACTGCGGCGCGCCTTCGTCGAACGCACCACGGCAACGGCGCCTGCCGTGATCTCCGTGCTGACCAGCGTGCTCGTCGCCCTCGCCGCCGCACGCCTTGCCGGAGTTGGCGCGGGCTTGATCGCCGGGCTGCTGCACGCCGTCAACTTCGCCTCGATGCGCTACAGCCACCTGGGCATCGGGGATCACCACGCGTGGATCTCCTTGTTGCACGTGGCCTGGTTGGCCGCGGCGGCCGAGGGACTGCGCGCCCTGGACCGGCCCCGCCTGGCGCTGCGCTGGGGTGCCCTGGCCGGCCTCTTCGCGGGGGCGGGGCTGACTTCCTGGGTCGCGGCCCTGCTCCTGGTCGTTCTCTCGTCCTGCGACTGTGGATGACCCGCCGCGACCTGCCTGAGGGTCTGGTGCCCTTCACCGCTGGCTTCCACGGGGTTGCGCTGTTGTTGACCCTGGCCGAAGCGCTCTGCAGCCCTTGGCCCGCCTTCGACCTGCTCAACCTCTCCTACGTGCACGTCTGGTTGCTGCTCCTAGGGCTGGTTGGAGCCTTGCTGGTCGGAGCACGACCCGCAATCACGGCGAGCGCCTTCGGCATCGGGGCTGCCGCGCTGATCGTCCTCG
>JAQBVH010000827.1 GCA_027623615.1 Planctomycetota bacterium
GGCCTCGAGGCGGGCGAGGATCGACGAGCGACCATCGACCGTGCCGGGCTCGAGCATGTCGTGGCTGAGGGGCTCGCGGCCGGAGACCTCGCGCCAGCGGTTGACGTTGAAGGTCAGCGCGTCGGTCTGGGGCACGTTCATCGTGTCCAGCTCTTCGAACGTACGCAGCCACTGCTCGCGGTAGTCGCGGCGGTTGATCTCGTCGGCGTTGTAGTGGCGCGACTCGCGGGCGATGCGCTTCAGGCTCGTGGCGGCCTCGTTGCCCGGGTCCTCGACCAGGATCAGGTCGCACCAGCCCTCCGACTCGTCGAAGCGCTCGGCCAGGAAGGCCTTGTTCGCCAGGTCGTAGTACTCGCGCAGCTTGTTCTCGCGGCGGTTGCGCTCGCGCTCCTCGGAGTCCTGGCGTGCGCGCTCGGCCTCCATGCGGGCCTCTTCCTCGGCGCTGGTGATCGCCTCGTCACGCAGGCGGATCGCCTCGCCGATCTTGTCCCGCAGGATGCGTTCGTCGAGGGAGTTGTCGGCGATCAGCGGGTGATAGCGCAGGACCATCTCGGCCTGGCGATAGTGCTGAATCGCGCCGTTGTAGTCCCCCTCGCGGAAGGCGGTCTCGGCCTTGATCGTGTGCTCGGAGGCCTCGACCCGCGCCTGCGCGCGACGGACCTGCATGCGCTCGACCTCGTCGGTGAAGCTCAGGTAGGCACTGGCGTAGCCGTCGCCCATGAGCCCCTGGATCTGCCGGAGCAGGTCCCGGGCGTCCTGGTTCTCGGGGGCGAGGTTCAGCGCGGCGGAGGCGCTGGACAGTGCAGCCTCCATGTCGGCGCGGTCGAGCTCGCTCCTGCCTTGGGCGATGTATTCCAGGGCGAGGGAGTCCTGCGCCTCCTGGCGACGCTTGACCAGATCCGCGGCGTCGTCCCCGTCCTGGGGGGCGCCGAGAGCCGGCGCGCTCGACTCGACCGGGATGCTGACCGGGACCGGAGCAGGACCTGCAGGGTCCGGCTGCGTCGTGTTGACGTTGGTCTCGGTGGACTGGCAGGCGACGGTCGCCGCGAGAAGAACCGGGATGAAGTACAGCCGCATGATCGGTGCGCTTGAGGCCGCCGGGGACGCGTAGTGGAGTCGTGGGAACTCGCACCACGCGCACGAGGGCGCGACGTCGGTTGGGTCGTGGTCCGGGGGGACCGCGATCGAGGGGGGGAAAGGGAGAGGACCCGCCTGAGGGCGAGACCTGTACTGGGGGGGGACGGTTTCACCAGTCCAGGACAATCCATCCGGGGCGCGCCCGAATGCGTGGGTGGTGTCACTGTCGATGGGGTGCGAAGGAGCAGCGCCCGCGGAGGTTCCCCGCAAGTCCGAAGTCCCGCTCGCGGCGGTGTACGAACCGTTGGAAATTCCCACCAGTCGGGCACTTGGGCCCAGCCAGCGGCGCGTGAAGAGCGAGTAGCCTACCCCCGACCCCGGGACCGGTCAACGATCCAGGGGCGGCGGGGGACCATCCGCCGGGCATCGGCTACCTCCCTTCTCGGGACCGGTTACCGGCCGCGTGACGGAGGACTCAGGCCCAGCTCCGTCATCGCGATCTGGATGTCCTTCCAGCACTCCTTCTTCTCGGAGGGGGAGCGCAGGAGGTAGGCCGGGTGGTAGGTGGCGATCACCTTGCGGCCGTCTCGCAACCAGACTCGACCGCGCAGGCGGGCCAGGGCGCTGTCGTTCTCGAGCAGGTGACCGGCCGCGTGGCGGCCGAGAGCGATCAGGACCTCCGGATCGGCCAGCTCGATTTGCCTGTCGAGCCAGGTCGTGCACAGACGCTTCTCGGCCGGGAGGGGGTCCCGGTTCTCCGGCGGCCTGCATTTGAGGACGTTGGCGATGCCGACCTCGCGCCGGTCGAGACCCATGCCCTTCTCGATGATGTCGGTCAGGAGCTCGCCCGCTTTTCCGACGAAGGGAACGCCCTGCTGGTCCTCATGGAACCCGGGGGCCTCACCGACGAAGAGCACGCGCACCTTGTCCTGACCGTCCATGAACACGGTCTGCTTGCGGGTCTGGCAGAGACTGCACGCCGTGCAGTCAGCCAGAGCCTCCCGAAGGGCGGGGAGGTCTGGGCATGCCCCTGCCCGGGACCGAATCAGCTCGACTCGCCTCTCGGTCTCGTCCTTGCGCTCGGGGGTGGTGCCCCAATCCGCTGGCCAGCCGGTCGCGGGGGTGGGTCCTGGCTCGACGACGCTGACCGCTTCGACGTGGGCCCCGGGTCGCGCGGCGATGGAGTCCGGAGCGACTGCGGAATCTGCCGGCTGGGCCTGCGCCGAGGGCGGCGCGGCCTGGGCGGGTGCCTCGACAGAATCGGGGACCGCGGAATCGGGGACCGCGGAATCGGGGACCGCAGGGACTGTGACCGCAGGGACTACGGTGACCGCAGGGACTGTGACTGCAGGGACTGGCGGAGCTGCGGCGCTTGCCCGGGGCGGAGGAGTCGAGGCCTCGGCGGCCGCTCCGGCGACCCCCGGGACATGCCAACCGGTGCGCCTCTGCCCGGCCACCACGCGGCGATCGAGGTGCCGCCGCAGGGCATGGGTCAGGATCCGCAGCTCGTCCG
>JAQBVH010000828.1 GCA_027623615.1 Planctomycetota bacterium
GGGCCCGGACCCGAGCATGGCGCGAAGCGAGGGAGGTCTCGAGGTCTGGTGCGGTACTTCTCGGCTGCGAGGCAGCCAACGGGCGTCTGACTCCGTGTGCGCCATGACGAAGCGCTGATCGCCCTAACGAAGGCGGGGGAGGCCTTCCGACCTCCCCCGCACGAAGATTCACACGTCCCGGACCCCACATCGAATCAGGGCTCGGGCGTTCCTTGGACGGTTGCGAGCAGGGCCGCCCAGGTCTCGATGTTCTCCATGCCTGCCTCGAGCAGGCGGTTCTCGAGGTTGCCGCCGCCCAGCATCTGGGCCGCACGGAAGAGGAAGATCTGGTCGCCGGTCTCCTCGTAGGCGTAGGCCAGGCTGGCGTAGTACTGCTGGTTGGTGAAGTACGGGCCGAGGCCGTCCTGCGGGATGTTGAAGCAGTGCTCGCCCAAGCTCACGTCCACCGGGCCGACCCCGATGTAGCTGTAGGGCAAGCCAGCTTCCTCGTTGAAGAACGGCGGCTGCGTCAAGGCGCGGGCGTTGCCGACGATCGTGTCCGCGATGCTCGCCGCGATCGCGTCGTTGCGGCCCTCGAACACGCTGCGCTGCATCCCGCGCAGGGCGTTGTCCGCGTAGGAGCTGTGACCCAGGTAGCGGATGCGGTACTTGCCGTCGAAGACCTTCGAGCCGACGTAGCTCGACATCAGGTTGCCCGTGCAGGTCGACGCGCCCTCCTCGGCCAGGTTCGCGATCGTCTGGAACCAGGGGTAGAGGTCGTCGCGCACCCCGGCGCCGGCCACCAGGTACGCGGAGACCGCCGCGTCGAGGCCCCAACCCTCTGCGCGTGACATGTCGACCCCGCGGCCCGGGAACTCGGCGACGTGGTTCATGCGCGTCAGCAAGCCCGTGCCAGGCGTGTAGCCGTAGGCGCCGACCGGGTACTCGTGGAAGCCCAGACGGAACACCTCCGCCGCCGCGACCATCTGGTCCTTGGCCAGGGTGTCGTTCGACAGCCAGGTCACCAGCTTCAGGTTGTTCGTGTAGCGGATGTAGTGCTGGATGTCGATCGGCATGTAGCTGCCCAGCTCGTCGCGGTAGCCGGGCACGAGGCCCTGGTCCACTGCCGCGTTGATCTGGAACATCGGCGCGTCGTTGAACCCGAACGGATCGCCCGTCGAGCCAGGCGTGATGTAGAAGCTGCAGGCGACGTAGGGCGCGCCGTAGCCCTCCTCGACGAGCACGTCCTCCATCTTGGTCGCGGTCCCGTCCACGTTGAACAGCGCGGTCGGCTGGCGGTCCGAGTACGAGCGCAGCATCAGCTGCGCCAGGCGGTAGCCCTCCGGGCAAGCCACCTCGAGCGGCTCCAGGCCCCGCGTCAGGTAGACCTCGTCCCCGCCGGTCATGCCCCCGTAGGGCACGCCCCAGGGCTGGGCCCAACCGAGCGCGTTCGACTTGTACGGATACCCGCCGCCCGTGCCGGTCGCGAGCTGCTGGGTGTAGGTGTCGAGCTGGCCGAGGGTCTGCGCCACGAGCACCTCGTGGTTGAGGTGGCTCAGGTCGGGCAGGCGGTGGGCCTGCGGCAGCCAGCGCGCCGTGTCCGCGTTCCACCAGGACCACAGGCGCTCGCCTCTGGGCGCCAGACCCGGGCGGGCATAGGCGAGGTTCTCGCCGCGCAGCATCGCCTCGGCGGCAGCGCGGCCCTCCTTGGTCCAGATCGCCAGGCGGCGCACAAAGCGCCCCTGCTTGGGCAGGCTGTGCAGCTTGCCTCCCGCCATGGCCTTGACCAGGGGCAGCGTCCAGTGGCCGTTGGCCGTCGAACCGTTGCCGAGCGAGGTGTGATCGAACAGGACCTCGGCACGCCAGCCCTGGGGCAGGCGCAGCTTCAGGTCCTTGAAGAACAGCTCGTCCATGGCCGTGTCGTCAGCGGTGGTCGGGTCGAGCCCGTCCATTCCGTTGTGCACGTGCAGGTCCAGCAGGAACCAGTCCGCGCGGTCGAAGGTCTGGATGTAGGCGTGCACGCCCATCATGTGATCCAGGGTTCCCTGGGCACCGTTCACGTCCTCGACCGGACGCAGCACCTCGTGCACCGCGTACTCCTTGAGCAGCGCGCCGCTCTTGGTCATGCGGGCGAAGTCGTGCTTGGTGACCACCTGCCGGAACAGGTCGGTTTCGTACGCGTTCCCGAAGACGTCGCTCGTGGACAGGTGCAGGGCACCCGGCTCCTCGAGCAGCTTGCGCACGTGGCCGCTGAGCAGCATCTTGCCCTTGTCATGGGGCTGCGCCACCACGAACAGGGGCATGCGCTCGCCCGGCGCGAGCGCCGGGGGGCGCCTGATGCGCGCGATCACCTCGACCACCGAGGCCCCGTCCGCCGGGTTCGGATAGGCGGTGACCTGCTCGATCTGGGTCGGGGCGGTCGTGCCTGGCCAGGTGACCACGGCCAACGGCAACTCCTCCTGACCCGGTAGGAACGTCCCCGGTGGTACCGGGACCGTGCCACGCACGAAGAAGATCTCTTCCTCGGGGGCGATCATCTCCAACTTGGCGACGATCTCTCCACGCGAGACCTCCTCGCCCCCATCGCTCGCCTCGGAGGAGACGC
>JAQBVH010000829.1 GCA_027623615.1 Planctomycetota bacterium
GGGCCCAGGAGGCCCTGAACGCCGGCGTCGCGCGCGTGATCATCGCGGGCACCGAGGGAGAGCAGCCCTTGAGCTCGGCGCTCGCCGGCGCGGGCACGGTACTCGGCGCGGCGCTGTCCGCAGAGGTGAGATCATGAACGCAGTCACGCACTCCCCCGACCTGGCAGCCATCGAGCGCGACCTCGGCGCGGGCTTCGTCAAGGCGCGTGAGCTCGCCTTCGTGCGCGGCGAAGGCGCCCGCCTGTGGGACGCCGAGGGTCACTCGTACCTCGATTTCGCCTCCGCCCACGGCGCGACGAGCCTCGGCCACGCCCATCCGGCCGTGCTCGGCGCCCTGCACGAGCAGGCAGCGCGCCTGATCAGCTGCACGCCCAGCTTTGCGAGCGACGTGCGCGCGGCGTATCTCACGGAGCTCATGCCGCACCTGCCGGGTGACGCCGAGCGCCTCTTCCTGTGCAACTCCGGGACGGAGTCCGTCGAGGCCGCGCTCAAGATCGCGCGCCTGGCCACGGGTCGGACGGGGATCGTCGCCTGCATGCGTGGCTTTCACGGGCGCACCCTCGGCGCCCTGCAGACCACCTGGGAGCGCCGCTACCGCGACCCCTTCGCGGGCTGGGGTCCCGAGGTGCGGCACGTGCGCTACGGCCCCGCCGACGACCTGCGCGAGGCGGTCACCGAGGACACGGCCGCGCTGATCCTCGAGGTCGTCCAAGGCGAAGGCGGCGTGCGCCTCGCGCCCGAGGCCTTCCTGCGCGCCGCCGAGCTCGTCTGCCGCGAGCGCGGGGCAATGCTGATCGTCGACGAGGTGCAGACGGGCTTCGGCCGCACCGGTCGCCTGTTCGCCTGTGAGCACGCGGGCATCGCCCCGGACCTGGTCTGCCTGGCCAAGGGCATCGCGGCCGGCTTCCCGATGGGCGCCGTGGCGATTGGCCCGCGGGTCGCTGAGCTGCCGCCCGGCTCCCACGGGTCGACGTTCGGCGGCAGCCCCTTGGCCTGCGCCATGGCGCGCGCCACCCTGCGCACGATCCTGGACGAGGGCCTGGTCGAGCGCGCAGCGCTGCTCGGCAACATGTTCCTCGACCGGCTGCGCGGGATCGTCTCGGCCCGGGTGCGCGAGGTGCGCGGCCTGGGCCTGATGGTCGGGGTCGAGCTGCGCGAGCGCGCGGCGCCGTTCCTCGCCGCGCTGCTCGAGCGGGGCGTCGTCGCCCTCGCCGCTGGTCCGAACGTGATCCGCTTCCTGCCACCCCTGGTGGTCTCCCCCGCCGACCTGGACGAGGTCGTCGACACCCTCTGCGAGGTCCTCTCGTGATTCGTCCCCTCGACGACGCTGCCGCCATCGACCTGGTCCACGACCTCGTCGCCACGCGCAGCGTCTCCACCGAAGAAGGCGCCGCCGCGGCGCTGATCACCTCCCGCATGGCCGCGCTGGGCTTCCAGACCGAGATCGACGCAGCCGGCAACGCGGTCGTGCGCGGCGGGCAAGGCCCGCTCGAGATCGCGCTGGTCGGTCACATGGACACCGTGCCCGGTGACCTCCCGGTGTACATCAAGGAGGGCGTGCTCTACGGCCGCGGCGCCGTCGACGCCAAGGGGCCGCTGGCCGCGTTCCTGGTCGCTGCGAGTCGGTTGATGGCCGAGGAGGCTGCGCTGCGCCTGCGCGTCGTCGCCTGCGTGGAGGAGGAGGTCGCCAGCTCCAGGGGCGCGCGCTACCTCGCCACGACCGACGCGCCGGACATGCTGATCATCGGCGAGCCGAGCGGCTGGGACGGGGTGACCCTCGGCTACAAGGGTTACCTGCGCGCGCGCCTGACCCTGGTCGGCGAGAACACCCACACTGCCCACGACGCCCGCACCCTGCCGGCGCGGGCGTGCACGCTTTGGGCCAGCCTCGAGGATGCCGCGCGCGGCTGGAGCGCGGGACGCGAACGCGCCTTCGACCAGCTGCTGCCGGCCCTGCTCGACATCCGCTGCGAGAACGACGGCGCGCGCGCGAAGGCGGTCCTCGACCTGACCCTGCGCCTGCCGCTCGACCTGCCCCCGGACGAGGCGATCGTATGGCTCAGCGAGCGCGCGGCGACGGAGGGCGCGGCGGTGAGCGTGCTTCCCACGCCGATGCCCGCCTGGTCCGGCCCACGCACGGGCGTGGTCGCGCGCGCCCTCGGCCGCGCCATCCTCGAGCGCGGCGGAAGGACGACCTTTCAGACCAAGACGGGGACGGCCGACCTCAACGTGCTCGCTCCGGCCTGGGGCTGCCCTTCGGTGGCCTACGGTCCGGGGGATGCAGCGCTCGATCACACACCTCACGAGCACCTGGAACTCGCCGAATACTTGAGCGGCATCGAGGTGTTGGTCGCGGGAGTGCGCGCCCTGGCCCAAGCAGCTCCGGTTCAGGCGTAACCGCCATACGGAGGCAGACGCTCGGTGGTGGTCTCCCCGCCACAAGGTACCGCACCACGCACGGCCTCGGCCACAGCGCCCGAGGCGCAGTCCCGCGACTCGCCGCCCCAGGCCAGGTCGCGGGCGAGGTCTGGTGCGGCACGATTTGGCGGTGCGGCAGCCGACGGGCGCCTGACACAGTAT
>JAQBVH010000830.1 GCA_027623615.1 Planctomycetota bacterium
GGTCCCGGTACGCCCGCCGCTCCTCGGCCGACAGCTCGGGCTTGTGCTCGAGCAGGTCGCGCTGCTCGAACGGATCCAGCTCGAGGTCGAAGAGTCGTTCGAGCCCGTCGAGTTCGTTGCGCACCAGCTTGTAGCGCCCGTTCCGAGCCGCTCGCCGGTGCGCGGTGTAGTCGGCAGGGTCCGCGTGGTTGGGCTTGAACAGCTCGCAGTACAGGGCCGGGTGGCGCGAGGGCGCGTCCGGGTCGGCGAGCAGGGGGACGAGGCTGCGGCCGTCGAGCACGACCTCGCTCGGTACCACGGCGTGGGCTGGGACGCCGCAGAGCTCGGTCACGGTCGGGAAGAGGTCGACCGTTTGCACCAGCGCCTCGCACACGCGGCCGCGCGCGGCCGGCGTCACCGCGGGACCGGCCACGATCAGCGGCACGCGGATGCCACCCTCGAACAGGGTCCCCTTGCCGTGGGCGGCGAGGAACGGCGGCTCGACCGCGTTGCCCTGCGTGCCGTTGTCGCCGACGACGAGCACGTGCGTGCGCGCGCGCACCGCGGCGGGGAGGGAGCCGAGCAGCCGCCCGAGCTCACTGTCGATCGCCTGCACCGCGGCCTTGTGGTGGAGGGGCTTCGAGTCCTCGGGGTCGCCGGCCAGCGGCCGGTCCTGCAGGTGCCCCGGCGGCGCGTGGTAGGGCTGGTGCGCCGCATGCAGTGCGAGATAGAGGAACCAGGGGTCGTTCCCGAAGCCCTCGATCGTGCGCAGGGCGTCGTCGACCTCGTCGGTTGTCGCGTACTGGGTGACAATCTCGGAGCCCCCGGGGATCAGCTTCGCGAAGTTCCACCAGACCGCCTCGTCACCGGGCGAGCCGAGGTTTTGGGGCGCACCCGAGTACAGCTCGAAGCCAGCCTGCATGGCGTTCCACGGCGAGTCGGCGGGTCCGGCAAGGTGCCACTTGCCGATGGCCGCCGTGCGATAGGCGCCCTCGGTCCCTGCGGTCAGCACCTCTGGCAGGATCCACTCGTCGAGGGAGAGCCCCGTCTCGTCCACCTGGGTGATGACGATGTTGCCGATGCCCGTGCGGAACCCGTGGCGGCCCGTCATCACGGTCGCTCGGGTGGGGGAGCAGAAGGGCGTCGCCCAGCAGTTGCGGAAGAGCACGCCCTCGTTCGCCAGTGCGTCGAGGGTCGGGGTCGGCGCCGGCGAAGGGTGTTCGCCGTAGGCGCGCACGCGGTCCACGCCGACGTCGTCAAGCATCACGACGAGCACGTTGTCCTGGCCCGTCGCGACGGCTGCGAGGGCGACTGCGAGGACGATCGGGAGCGGGCGTTCCATCAGGCCCAATCCTACCCCCGCGGCGTCGCCCAGACGGGCGGGGTGTGTCCCAGCGCGGGGCAGCGTGCCTCTCGCGGTCTCCAACCCTGGAAAGTGGTGGAGAGAAGGGGACTTGAACCCCCGACCTCTGCGTTGCGAACGCAGCGCTCTACCAACTGAGCTATCTCCCCACGCGCGGTTCCCCAGCGGGGACCCCCTCCTGGGGGGCGACAGATCCTAGAGTCCTCGGGCGATCAGCGGAAGACCCCCCAGACTCTAGAAGGCGAGAGCCGAGAAAGATCCATCGGCGGTATTCCTACCGCGTACGACTGGCTCCCATGCTCCGCGCACTCCCGCTGCTCCTGCTCCTCGCCGCGTATGCCGCGGCTGGTCAGGAGATGGAGTGGCGCTGGGCGGAGCTGCCCCAGGGCTTCCAGCTCGACCTGACCAGTGGGCAGGTCGCCGACGCCGGGGGTGAGCAGCGCCTCACCTGGGAGGACGGCTTGCTCGCTTGTTCCGGGACGCTGGCGCGCTGGCAGAGCGCGCAGGCCGGGCCGGCCGAACGGGTCACGCGGGAAGGCGCCGTCCCGGTGGGGCGGCGCACCGATGCAGGCGCGGTCCAGCGCGGGAGCGAGTGGATCTTCGACATCGGGGACGAGGGTTGGGGCTACCTGCGCGTGCTCTCGGTGAAGGAGGAGGCCCTGTCCCTCGAGTGGAGCTGGGCCCCGGCGAGCCAGGCGGCCCTCGAGCGTCGTCCGGGCTCCCTGCGCCTGCGTGCGCGCGGAGCTCGCATCGAGCTGGACTGGCAGGCGGAGGAGGGCGAAACCTATCTGGTCGAGCGGCGCGTGGTGGGTGACGGGTCGACGTTCAGGCCGCTCGCCCGGGTGCGGGGCGAGCGCACCCTCGACCAGGCGCCGCCCGAAGGCCTGCTCGAGTACCGTGTGCGGCAGCTGGGGCGCGGCCCAGGCCTGGGGACTTCTCGCCGGACCGTGTACGGGGCGGCGGCGGGCGACCAGCCGCTCGAGATCGTGCGCGGCATGACCATCGACCTCCTGTGCGGCACCTCCGGCGCGCCGAGCGCCGACCTCGAGGTCGTGCACCTCACCGCTCAATCGATCAGCCTGCGGCCCCTCGACGGGACGTTGATCCATCCCTTCGCCCAGACGGGGAGCATGCCCTGGAGCCTGCCCGCGGTCGAGGGCGCGCGCTATGTCGACGCGGTGCGCACCCTCTCCACCTCGGCGGTCGTGGCCGTGTACCTGCGCGAACAGGTCTAC
>JAQBVH010000831.1 GCA_027623615.1 Planctomycetota bacterium
CATGAAGCGGGTGACCTCCGCCGCGTCAGGACCTGGTCACACCCCTCCTGGATGCCCGGAGAAGCCCGCCCACCCATGGGGAGACCGGACCGCCACCGTGCGAGTTGCGGGCCGGACCCAAGAATGCGGCCCGGTCAGTCGATCCGGTAGCGGTCGGGCAGGGGCTCGCCGGCGCACAGCGCGGCGATCCAGCGGCGGCTGCCGTGGTGCCACTCCACCCACTGGAAGGCGACCTCTTCGGGCGCGCCCTCGAGCTCGACCGCTCCAGTGCGCGTCTCCGCCTCGGCCAGGGAGGTCTCGACGAAGCGCTTGAGGTCCCGCGGTCCCGCGTCCGCGACGGCCAGGGCGCCCGCGATCACTGCCACCGAGGCCTTCTCGAGCTCGGCCGGGTCGACCATCTCGAGCCGGTCGAGGCTCGTGTGGTAGGCGAAGTCGGTGAAGTGCCAGACGAGGGCGCCGGGCACACCCGCACGCAGGAAGACGTCGTGGTCGCTGCCGCCCTCCCAGGGGTGCTCGTCGGTCTGCCACCCCTTGGCGGCCAGGCCGACATCGACCAACGCGCAGCGCAGGATCGCGGCGAGCCCGTTCGGGAAGAGGGTCTCGGGGTCGACCCTGGACGCGCCCCAAGGGGTGTGCTGATCAGGCGGCAAGGTCGTCAAGGCGCCCGGATCGGGGCCGCGCTCCAGCAAGCAGATCGCGCCCGTCTTCTCCTTCGAGGCGCCAAGCATGTCGGCCGCGATGCCCGCGATCGGGCGGCGGGTCGTGGTCTCGAGGAAGATCTCGCTCGCGCGGTACTCTTCGCCCCAGATGAACGCCACGCTGCGCCGCGGCCTCTTCAGCGCTCCGTCGGCGAGGGCTACGCGCAGCGCGCGGGCTCCCTCGAGCAAGCCGGCGACCCCCGTTGCGTTGTCGTTCGCGCCAGGCTCCTGCACGTGGGCCACGAGGGCCACCACTTCGCCGGCGCGATCGTCCCCGACCACGGTGGCGATCACCGTGCGCAGGGGGCGCTCGGAGAGCGCGACCTCGGCGACGAGGTGCACCGTCGCGCCGCGCGCCGCGGTGAGGCGCTCGTACACGCGCGGCGAGATGTGCGCGACCGGCAGGGTCGTACCCGGTGGAACGCGGCCGTAGCGAATCGCGTCGAGGTGACGCCGCTTCCCGGTCGGGTCCTCGTTGAACGGACGCAGGAAGCTCGAGAGCACGGCTGCCGCGCCGCGCGCCTGCGCCTGGTCGAGCACGTCGGCCAGGCGTTGCTCCGTCACCAGCACCTCGCCCGCGCGAAGCTGGGCCAGCGAGGTCTGCAGCGGTCCGCGCACGTCGGCGCTGGGAGCGTGGGCGGGCAGCATGCAGCGGTCGCGATCGCTGGACGCGTCGAAGGCGTGCAGGTCCCGCGCCAGACCGTCGGCGCGCACCAGCGACAGGCGCGCGCTGCGCGGCGTCCAGGCCGGATGGCCGAGAGCGCGCTCGTCGATGCGCAGCTCGAAGCCCTCGTCCTCGCCGAAGCCGTTCGCGCGCAGAACGCCGAGGACGAGGTCGAGCGCCGCGTCGAAGCCCTCGTTGCCTGCCTCCCGATAGAAGGGGTCGAGCGCCGCGACCGTGCCCATGGCCGCCTCGGCGTCGAAGCCCTCGAGCAGGGTCGGCGCGAAGCGCGCGGACCCCGCGTCGGGCACATGGAACACCTCGGGCCCCTGGTGGTACCCGCGCCGGTAGCCCTCGACCTGCTCGGTCGGGATGTCCGCGATCGAGCTGCTCTGGCAAGCAGCGAGAGTGAGGAGCGAAGCGAGGGTCAGGGTTCTCAAGGTGGTCCTCAGAGCAGTCGGTCGATCAACAGGCCCAGGCGTGTGCGAGCCTCGTTGGAGATTGCAGCCTTGTCGGTCAACAGGGCCGCCGACAGGGCCTGGTCGCAGCCGCAGTCGAAGGCGTGGCCGGCAACGGCCGGGATCGCCCGCGCGATCAACCGACGGGCATTGCCGATGTTCTGGGCCATCGTCTTCAAGATGGCGTCCACGGTGACATCGTCGTGGGCCTCGTGCCAGCAGTCGTAGTCGGTCGACATGGCCACCGTCGCGTAGTGCAGCTCGGCCTCGCGGGCCAGCTTCGCCTCCTGCAGGTTCGTCATGCCGATCACGCGCGCGCCCCAGGCACGGTACATGTGGGACTCGGCCCGAGTCGAGAACTGCGGCCCTTCCATGTTCAGGTAGGCGCCACCGTCGTGCACCGTGATGCCCTCCGCGGTGCCGGCCTCGAGCAGCACCCTGCGCAGGATCGGACAGACCGGGTCGGCGAACATCACGTGGGCGACCACGCCATCGGTGAAGAACGTGTCCGCGCGATGCCGCGTGCGATCGATGAACTGGTCGATCACGACGAAGTGGCCGGGCACGATCTCCTCGGCCAGCGATCCCACCGCCGAGACCGAAAGGACATGGGTCACCCCCAGGCACTTCATGCCCCAGATGTTCGCGCGGAAGTTGATCTCGCTCGGCGAGATCTTGTGGCCGCGACCGTGGCGCGGGAGGAAGACGACCTCGGTGTCGCCCAGGGTTCCGCTGCGGAACGCGTCGCTCGGAGC
>JAQBVH010000832.1 GCA_027623615.1 Planctomycetota bacterium
GCTCGAGGGTCGAGGTCAGCGACCCGACCTGGTCGTGCACGACCTTGAGGTGATCGCGCTCGCTCGCCAAGCGCTGGATCGTCGCCGGGAAGTGCTTGCCGCGCGGACCGTACAACCACTGGGTGCGCACGATGCGGGCGCCGGTGGGGTGGGCAGCGCGTGCTGCCGCCTCCCCGGCCAGCTTCGTGCGGCCGTAGGCGGACAGGGGTCGCACCGCAGCGGTCACGGGGTAGGGCGTGTCGCGTTCGCC
Organism: Planctomycetota bacterium; assembly: GCA_027623615.1. Taxonomy (GTDB): domain Bacteria; phylum Planctomycetota; class UBA1135; order UBA1135; genus JALWOP01. The sequence goes on from JAQBVH010000832.1 coordinate 251, forward strand.
GTCGAAGACGAAGTCCGTCGACACGGCCACCAGGGGAATGTCCGCCCGCGCGCATGCTGCGGCCAGGACGCCGGTGGCGGTGGCGTTGATGCGCAGGGCGAGGTCCTCCTCCTCCTCGGCCTTGTCGACCGCGGTGTACGCCGCTGTGTGGATCACGCCTTGGAACGGGCCGTGCTCCGCGAAGAGTCGCCCGACCTGATCGGGTTCGGACAGGTCGACACCGGGAGCGTCGACGCCGTCGGCCTCACGCAGGTCGGTCCCGACCAGCTGGACCTCGTCCGAGGCCGCGAGGAGTACCTGGCTGCCGAGCATCCCGGCCGCCCCAGTTACGAGCACGCGTTGGGTCACCGAGATCGGCTTTCTAATCGACGTGGTTGGCGCCGCCCTCGGCGACCAACTTGGACGCGCTGAACAAGGACTCGAAGGTGCCGGCGTCGGTCCACCAGCCGTCGAGGACGCCGTAGGTCATCGTGCCGTCCTTGATGTACCAGTTGTTGACGTCGGTGATCTCGAGCTCGCCCCGGTCCGAGGGCTCCAGGTCCTCGATGATGTTCCAGACTCGGTCGTCGTACATGTAGATGCCGATGACCGCGAGGTTCGAGGGCGGGACCTTCGGCTTCTCGATGATCTCGATGACCTTGTCGCCCTCGAGGCGGGCCACGCCGAAGCGCTGTGGGTCGTGAACCTCCTTGAGGAGGATCTTCGCCCCCTGACCTTGCTCACGGAACGCCGCCACCGGATCGATGATGTTGCGCTCGATCAAGTTGTCGCCGAGCACGACCGCGACCGAGTCGCCCTGGGCCCAATGGGCGCACAGGCCGAGCGCCTCCGCGATCCCCCCCTCACCTTCCTGATAGGTGTAGTTGAGGTGCTTGAGGCCGAAGTCCTTGCCGTTGCCGAGCAGGGACAAGAAGTCACCTGACTTGCGACCACCTGTGACGATCATGATGTCGTCGATCCCGGCGTTGACCAACGTCCGGATCGGGTAGTAGATCATCGGCTGGTCGTAGACCGGTAGCAGGTGCTTGTTCGTGATCTTGGTCAGCGGAAACAGCCTCGTGCCGAGGCCGCCGGCCAGGATGACACCCTTCATGGGATCGCTCTGGGGCTAGGGTCAGGGAGGTGGGGGGGCAGACTTTACACGAAGCGGCCGTGCGGGTGGCCGCGGGTCGAATTCGGGCGGACTCAGCGCGAGCGGTACCACTCCAGGAAGTGCCCCAGGCCCTCACGAACGGTGGTCGCGGGGGCGTAGTCGAGCATCCGTCGTGCCTTGCTGACGTCTGCGTACGTGATGACCACGTCGCCAGGCTGCATCGGCAGGCGGTTCAGGACGGGCTCGACCCCACAGAGCTCACCGAGGAGCGCCACCAGCTCGGACAGGGAGGTCGTCTGCGACTCTCCGAGGTTATAGACCTCGTACCCCTCGCAGCGGTCGATCGAGCGCACGACGCCGTCGATGATGTCGTCGATGTAGGTGTAGTCACGCCGAGTCTCGCCATCCCCAAAGAACGGGATCGGCTCGCCGGCGAGGAGCAGCCTCACGAACTTGTGGATCGCCATCTCGGGCCGCTGGCGCGGGCCGTAGACGGTGAAGAACCGCAGGCACGTGGTCGGTATCTGGTACAGGTGATGGTGGGTGTACGCGAGCAGCTCGGTCGCGCGCTTGGTAGCTGCGTAGGGCGAGACCGGGTGGTGGATCTCGTGCAGCTCGGAGAAGGGCACCACCTGGTTGCCGCCGTAGACGCTCGACGACGAGGCCATCACGAAGCGTGTCGTCGGGTTGCGCTTGAGGGCCTCGAGCAGGTGCAGCGTGCCGCGCACGTTGACGTCCTCGTAGAGCAGCGGATCCTCGACGCTCGGTCGCACGCCGGCCATGGCCGCCAGGTGCACCACGGCCTCGAAGCCCTCGTCGATCAGCTCATCGACCAGCTCGCGGTCGCGCAGATCCCCCACCACCACGCGGCTGTCCCCGAGGGCCTCCTCGACGTTGCGGCGCTTGATGGCGGGGTCGTAGAAGTCGTTGAAGTTGTCGAGGACGACAACTTCGTCACCGCGGGCGATCAGCCGCTCGCCGAGATGCGATCCGATGAAGCCTGCGCCACCGGTGATGAGGACCTTCATTCGACCGTCACGCTCTTGGCCAGGTTGCGCGGCTTGTCGATGTCACAGCCCCGCAGGTCGGCGATGTAGTAGGAGAGGAGCTGGAGCGGGATCGTGTTCAGGATCGGCGACAGCCACTCGTTGCAGTGGGGCACCACGAGGGAGTCGTCGGCAATCTCGTGGCTCTGGGGGTCCGAGCCCACGCTCAGGGTGACGCCGC